>DIYS01000031.1 GCA_002429115.1 Saccharicrinis sp. UBA6048
GACAACCTGAGGTGTTACGAAAAAATTGAACAATTATAAAAAAAAACAAAAAAACTTGTCACCAATATCTCAACCATGCACGTCGTAATGATAGAAAGTGCAGAATACAATGGCAAAAAAGAGTATTGACATAGATTATATTGTTATTTGGCGAAACTTAAATCAGGTCGCCAGTAAATCTGAAGAAGAAGAACTTCAGCGATGGTTGTCATCAGATCGTAAACACCAGTTACTATACGAGCACTTAAGCGTTAGAGTTGATAAGGATATTTTGTTTACAGATGAGCACATCGAAAAGCAATGGGAACAATTGCAAAATCGTTTAATAGCTAAGCCAAGGGTGCTATATACGAAGTGGTTACAATATGCAGCAGCTATAATTTTACCACTGATGATCGGACTTGGGGTCATGTATCTTTCCGATAAAGAAACCGGCTCTGTAGAAACGGCTCATCAAATCCAGCCGGGTTCATCAAAAGCAATGCTGCAGTTGGCCAATGGAGAATCAATAGAGCTGGATGCGGCCAGTGAGTCCTTAATAAAAAATAAGGAAGGGCAGGTTATTGGTGTTGATTCAATGGCTATTCTGACTTATAGTGCTGAAGCAGCAGAAGAGCAAGAGTTCAATACAATAAATATTCCTCGTGGGGGCGAATATCAGCTGGTGTTGGCCGATGGAACAACAGTATGGTTGAATTCAGAATCATCCCTGACTTATCCGGTGGCTTTTACAGGTGATACACGTGAGGTGTTCCTGACCGGTGAAGCCTACTTTGATGTCACCTCTGATAAGGATGTACCTTTTATTGTAAAAACAGAAATTTCAGATGTTAAAGTATATGGTACACAGTTTAATGTGATGGCTTATAAGGATGATAAAATAAGCGAAACAACATTGGTTGAAGGTAGCATTGCAGTGCTCTATAACAATGAAGAGCTAATGGTGAAACCGGGTCAGCAGGCACAGGTTAGTACAGCAGAGGAAGGCGTTGTAATCAGGGAGGTGGATACACACCTGTATACCGATTGGAAAAGTGGCATTTTCCGATTTGAAGAAATGTCTTTAAAAGAAGTGGCCGTTAAATTATCGCGTTGGTACGATGTTGATTTCTTTTTTGCCAATGAAGAGGTGAAAGAACGAACCATAAGTGGAGCGATGAAGCGAAACACTGATTTTAGTTTGTTTATGAGCTTGATAGAAAAATCAGCTGAAGCTAGGATTAGTATTGAAGGTAATAATGTATTGGTAGAGGGAAAGTATTGAGAAGTAAGTTTGAAGACAGAAGACGGAAGACCGAGGTAAGAGGAGAGAAGTGAGACCCCGATAGCTATCGGGGGAGGAGAGCAAGAATGATAGATTAAATAACCAAACTATACACAGCTAACAACTAAAAGAAGGAAGCAATCAACTAAAAACAAAATAAAAAGGCGAAAGATGTAGCAGCACCTTTCGCCCTCAGTTCAAATAATACCGGCTAAGTATAGCAGTACTAACCGGTAAGTATTAACTTGTAAATGCAAAACTATGAAAATTACACGAATGTGGCGTGGTAGTTTATGGCAAAAACTATCGCGTAGAACGCTATTAATTATGCGATTTAGTGTTGTACTTTTATTCGGTATGCTACTTCAGGTGTCGGCTACAAGCCTGGCACAGAGGGTGGTAATTGAAAAAAGTCAGATGACTTATAAGGAGCTTTTCAGGGAAATTGAAAGGCAAACAGGATTAATTACCATCTATAATAACCAGCAGGTTGACAAGCGTGAGGTGGTAAATATACTTGACGCCGAGCAGGATGTGTCGGAATTATATCAGGGCTTACTGGAAGAAAAAGGTTTAACCTTTGAAGTGGTAGATGATTATATTGTTATTAAAAAAGCTGCACCAAAGCCTGTTATTGTTGAAAATGTAGTACAGCAGGAAAAAATTAAAATTGCTGGTGTGGTTACTGACGAATCCGGTCATGCTATTCCAGGGGTTAATGTTTTTATAAAAGGTACACAGACAGGTACGATTACGGATGGTAATGGAGAATATTCTTTACAAATTACAGATCCGAATGCCGTATTGGTGGTTTCGTTTATAGGAATGGAAACACAGGAATTGTTGATTGGCAGCAAACGACTGCTTAATGTAACTTTACGATCAGCTGTAAGTGAAGTAGACGAGGTGGTTGTAGTTGGTTATGGTACTACAAAACGTCGTGATTTAACAGGTTCAGTAGCATCCATTAAAGCCGATGATTTAATGACTGAATCCAATGTGGCCAGTTTTGACCAGTTATTGTCTGGTAAACTGTCGGGTGTTGTAACAACTTCTACTTCTGGTCGACCAGGAGCAAAAGCCATTGTGAATATTCGTGGATATAGTTCCTTAACGGGTGATAACCAGCCATTATATGTAATTGATGGAGTTCCAGTTTTAGCAGAAGAAAATGTATCTTCTGATTTTGGCCGGATAAATAATAACGTGAACCCTTTATCGGCGATCAATCCAAGCGATATTGAGAGTGTTGATGTGTTGAAGGATGCCTCTGCAGCGGCTATTTACGGTTCTCGTGCAGCAAACGGTGTAATCATTGTAACGACTAAGCGCGGTAAAAAAAATCAGGATATACGTGTGGATGTCAGCTACAGTATCTCAACCCAACAGCCGGTAAAAACCCATGATCTGATGAATGCGGCCGAGTACAAAAGCTATATGGAGAAAGTAGCTAACCAGACTTTAGCCTTGGGTGATGACAGCTACGCTAATAAGACTTTCGCCCAAAATATACTGGACAATAAACGAGTGGATTACTGGGGACGTGAACATGGAGCCTATTTTGGTGATGCCGACGAAGATTATGAGGCCTTGTTAACAAAGAGTAACCCATTAGCATCTACCCTTAATGTTACTGTAACTGGCGGATCGGAAAGAGGATCATTTTCAATGGGTGCCAATATGACGGATCAGGATGGTCTGTTTGTTGGTAATGGACTAAAGCGTTATGGCTTAAGAACCTCTTTGGATTTTGATGCCACAGATTGGTTAAGTGTTGGTGGTTCTTTAAATTACAATTACAGTATTACTTCTGCTTCGGGTATTAACGATTATCGGGAATTAATTTTTAACCCAACCATTGGAGCTGATGAAACACCAATTGGTTTATATGGACGACCTTTTGCAACTCCTATTTATAACAAAGATATTGAAAGCCAGACTAAGGCCAATAATATATTGGGTAACGTATATGCCCGCTTTAAACTGGTGAAAGGATTAGAGTTTAAGTCGGAAGTGGGATTCTCGGTCAATGGTAATGCCAGTACTTTTTGGCAGCCTAAACTTGGTGGCTCAGATGCCCGAAAAACCTACAGTAATTATAATACCGGTAATACCACCTTTACCAATACTTTAAATTACAATGCCACGCTGGCTGAAAAGCATAATGTGACGGCGGTAGCAGGGGCTTCACAAGATATCCGCTACTCTACTAATATTGGAATTGGGTTTACAGGTTTTCCTAATGACAAGCTTAATGCCATGCCGGGTAATAACTTGTCAAATCAATCAACTTATGAAGGTAAACAACAGAGTATTCTGAATTCCTGGTTCTCACGTGTAAATTACAATTACGATCGTCGCTATTATTTAACACTAACCGGTCGTTTTGATGGTTCCGATCGTTTTACGCCGGAAGATCGATTTGGATTTTTCCCGGCTGCATCAGCATCGTGGAAAATTTCTAATGAGGCATTTTTAGAAGATGTTGCCTTTATTGATGATATCACTATCAAAGGGGGCTATGGTGAAACAGGAAATAATAACCTGCAGCCATTTGTTTTTGAAGCCTTGTATAGTATAACGCCTGTAGGATTTAGCCCGGGTACTGCATATAATGGTGTCTATGGTTTAACGTCGACTTCATTCCCGAATGCGCAGATCAAATGGGAAACCACTAAGCAGACGGATATTGCATTGGAATGGTCGTTATTTAATAGTCGTTTAACAGGTTCGGTAGCTTATTATAAGAAGGTGTCTGAAGATATCATTGCCTTCAATAAGATACCATTGCAAACTGGTTTTTCTACGCAGAATGACAACACAACTACCATTGAAAATAAAGGATGGGAAATAGAATTAGGGGGCGATGTTATCAGAACCAGTGACTTTAGGTGGAACTCGGCCTTTAATATTGCCTTTAACAAAAATAAGTTAGTGTCACTTAATGGCTCACAGGTTTTTGAAACTTACAATGCACGAGCATTCCAGGAAGGTGAACCTTTGGGTAATATTTTTGGCTACCAGGTAGAAGGTATTTTCCAGACACAGGAAGAAGTGGATGCAGCTAATAATCTCACTCCGGATGGAACATTTTACTCGTCAAATGCTCGTATTGGTAATTATAAGTACAAAGACGTGAGCGGACCGGATGGTAAGCCTGATGGTAAGATTACCCAGGACGATGTAACCTTGCTTGGAAATACGGCACCTGATTTTTATGGTGGTTTTAATAACTCATTAAACTATAAAGGCATCAGTCTGGACTTCAACTTCTCGTTTGTTAGTGGTATTGACAGGGAATATGGATTCCAAACCTTTATTGAAGAGAATTACGATAAATTTGATGGGAATAATGTACGAGGCATATTAAATCAGACATGGTCAGATGCAAACAGGGGAGCCGAACGTGCGTATGCTGTGTTTGGAAATGCTGATAAAGAAAGTTCTGACTACAGATATTCAACCTCAAGAGAGATTCACGATGCATCGTATATACGATTAAAAGCTTTAACACTGGGCTATGAGCTACCAAGAACTATTTTAGATAAGGTGTCTCTGCGTTCTGTAAAGCTAAGTGTAAGTGCCACCAATTTATTGACCTGGACAAACTGGCCAGGTCTGGATCCTGAGGCCATCGGAGGTTTAGAAGGTGGTGGTGGACTGGTAACTACTACCAGAACACTAGGTGTGTATCCAACCATTCAGACATTTACCTTTGGTGTTAACATTGGCCTTTAAAAAGTAAGTTGTGATAACTGAAAAAAATGAACACATGAAAGATATTAGAATTTTATTTATACAAATGCTCGCAGTGCTGACCTTGTTTACAGGCTGCGACCTGACGATGGATTTAGACGATGTAGATCCTGGTTTTGTGATCCCGAAAAGTCAAGTGGTAACAGATGCTGAATCGGCAGAATTATTAGTAATTGGTGCCTATACTACTTTAAAGACAAAACGCAAATATTCAGCACTTCCTGAATTTACTTCTTATGCCGGTTTGAGTGGTGAAGCATCTACCTACTCATGGGCTATTCAACGTAGAGAAATATATAACAATAACCCAGGTGTGGAAAACACAAGTGTTAAAACCATCTATGTTGCCATTTATGAGAGTATTCAGCAAGCCAATCTGGCCATTGAAACGATAGGTGCTGTATCTGACGATGTGGTATCTGCAGGTGAAAAAGATGCTTTTATTGCTGAGCTGAAATTTATCAGGGCCAATAATAATTTGAACCTTTTACGCTTGTTTGGCGAGTTTTATGATTTATCGTCTAACTATGGCATTTCTTTACGCGAAACATCTGCGACATCTGCAGAACTGGCTGTGCCTAGGGTAACTGTACAGGCAACTTATAATGCCATTTTAGCAGACTTGGATGATGCAGTTATTGCCAATATTCAGGATAGAGGTGTTAACTATCGCGTTTCTCAGGAGGCAGCCAAGGCTTTAAAGGCAAAAGTACATCTGTATATGAAAAACTATCCGGATGCAAGAGACTTAGCAAAAGAGATTATTGCAGCAAGAGAAAGTGGTCTAGATCTCACAGAAGAGGATGCCTTTGATAAAGATCTAAATTTCTATAACAATGTAGCAGGTTCGATAGGCGTTATGTTTGCACCATTTAACAACTATCCTGAGGATGAATATGGTTCATATCCACCCATCAATGTAGGGGATTCTTATTATGGTACGGTTGGTGTCGGTGATCCAAGGGAGAATGTAGCAAAAGGTTTTTACCAATTTGACAATGAAGCTGGTGATTATCAACCACCTTTCTATAGAGCATCACATGTTTTTATGCGTTTGGCTGAGGTGTATTTGATTCATGCTGAGGCAGCAGCACGTGCTGCAGGCGGTGGGGTGCCTCTAGATGCCCTTGCCAGTTTAAATGAAGTAAGAACAAGAGAAGCACTTGGTTTACCACCTGTTGCACCAGCTGATTATGCTGCCTTGCTTGAGGCTATCCGACTTGAGAAAGTACTTGAGTTACGTCATGAAAATGGTGAAGATTTGACAGATATTATCCGCTACCATATTGCAGGTGATATTGATGCGTCTACCATTAAAGCCACCTTAAATGATGTTGGTAAGTTTATATGGCCTATACCATTGGACGATATAACCTTAGCTAAAGATCAGGCAGGGGTTGTGATTGAGCAAAATCCTGGATATGTAACTGAATAATAACTGACTTATAAAGGTGGCCTGTTTATGGCCACCTTTTATACCAATTTAAAATCGCTTACGATGATCAATACTTGTTAGAGTTTGGTCAATTAGTGGTTTTTAATATTTGGTATTCAAAGCGCTTGTGTTTAAAAGCATCTGAATGTATGATGTGTACGATTGTAGTTACTGACTAAAAACTAACTGACTAATAAATTATGAGATTTACATTACTATTAATACTAACTATTCTTTTTGCATCACCAGCTTGTTTAGCGCAAACAAAAATGGTGAAGATGAAAACCATTAATGAATCATACACTGGCAATAGTAAACGAAAGCTGGCCCACGGACAAGGTGAGGCGAAAGGTATTGATCATTACCAGGGAAAATTTAAAGCCGGATGGCCACACGGTGAAGGGACTTATACCTGGACTAAAGAAAGAAAGTCATACAAAGGTGAATGGCAGAAAGGGGTAATGCATGGTGAGGGAACGCTTACCTGCATAGATAATGACAGCATCGTTAAAGGTTTTTGGGAAAAAGGAACATACATAGGTAAATACAAAACCCCCTATAAAGTGCTGGATCGATCAACAAAAGTTAGTGATGTAACTGTAAAGAAATACGATGAAACTGTAAAGAATGTCAGACTGTACCTGAAGGAGGATGAGAACTTTGTAAATAATCCGATTTTCAATATTATAGTGAAAGAAGGTGGTTATCAAAATGCAAAGAACTATAGGGATTTTGTCGAGCTTGAAAATGTGACGTACCCATTGACCGTGCTTGTTAAATCAGGAAGTGAGTTTGTGAATGTCACCCTATACCAGGAATTTATGTGGCAGGTGACAATGCACATCACAAATATCAAAGGTTTAAATCAATAATTATTCTCAGAAAAACATCTGAAAAACAACATACTAATTTGAGCAGTAAGAATTGAAGAACAATGTTATGATGAAGAATTAATTGAGGGCAGTAATTGTTTCGGTTTTTCAAAGGTAGTTTGATGGTTATTAATAATCATAAAAAAGCATTAATAAATATTTAAAGCAGTTGTATAATATACTAAGTCATTAAGCTGTTTGCTTGTTTTTGATTAACCTAAATTAACCTAAAAACTAGGTTAATTAACTCATAAGCAAATACATAGATATTATCTTTATAGTGAAAGTAATTATTGAAGTAATCATTCATTATTAAATATGGTGTGATTATGATACGATAATTGTAACACCTCAGGTTGTC
>DIYS01000114.1 GCA_002429115.1 Saccharicrinis sp. UBA6048
TATTCTTCCGAACACTCCTGATTTGCAATCCGTGCCTTGGCTAAAACAACGGATCGCGGCTTTATAGCCACCATGTGGAATAAAGATGCGATCCGTAAAAGTGTATTATTAATTACTCACCACGCGTGGGGACACGCGCGATAGCGGGTGACTTTGAGAAACTAACAGCAGTGAAATTACCCGCTTAGCGCTTTGAATGCACTTAACGGATTGAACTTAAAAAGGCCATCCTTTCGGACAGCCTTTATTATTTCAATAGTAAGAATTTTTAATTGTTCATCGCACTTCTTGATTACTTCAAATAAGTATCTAACCAACGGAAGAATTCACGTTGCCAAAGCAATCCGTTATGGCATGATAATACCCAGTGATTTTCTTCCGGGAAGTATAAGAAACGTGCCGGCAGCCCTCTCATCTTCGCCACGTTATAGGCACCCATACCTTGTGTGTAAGGAATACGGAAGTCTTTTGCGCCGTGGATAACAAGCATTGGCGTATCCCAGTTTTTAACAAAGTTATGAGGTGAACTGGCAAAACTGCGCATCGCTGTTTTATTACTCTTATCCCAGTAGTTGCCTTTGTAATCCCAGTCAACAAAGAACATTTCTTCAGTGGTGCTGTACATCTGCTCAAAATTGAAAATACCACAGTGAGAGATGAACGCACTAAAGCGCTTGTCATGATTACCAGCCAACCAGTATACAGAGAAGCCACCATAGCTGGCACCAACAGCACCAAGCTTGCTATTATCAACAAATGGTTCTTTAGCTACCGCATCAATTGCCGACAGGTAATCTTTCATATTCTGGCCACCATAATCGCCACTGATCTGCTCATTCCATTCCTGACCAAAACCAGGTAATCCGCGACGGTTAGGCGCCACAATAATGTAATCGTTAGCCGCCATCATCTGGAAGTTCCAACGAAGACTCCAGAACTGGCTGACCATACCTTGTGGTCCACCCTGGCAATACAATAACGCAGGATATTTCTTGTTTTTGTCGAAGTTAGGAGGGTAGATCACCCACACCAACATATCTTTATTATCGGTTGTCTTCACCCAACGCTTTTCAACATTACCCATTTTTAACTGGCCAAGCAATGGCTCGTTAACTTTTGAAATGTCGGTACCTTCACCTGTTTCTGCATCAACACGGATAATCTCGGTTGGGTGCTTCATCGATGTCTGAGTCGCAATCAGGCTCTTGCCGGCAACTGCCACAGAGTTATAGTTGTGTACACCATTGGTTATCTTTGCGATATTACCATCCGCCATATCAAATCGGAAAATCTCAAATGAACCTTTATCTTCACTTGTGAAATAGATGTGCTTGCTGTCAGCCGTCCATGCTAAGCCATGCACGTTCTGGTCAAAATCAGCCGTATAATCTTTCTTCTCGCCCGTTGCCAGGTTCATAATGAATAAACGGTTCTGGTCGGCCTCATATCCATCTCTTTCCATGCTTTCCCAAGCCATGTATTTTCCGTCTGGTGAATAAAGAGGAGCCTTGTCATAACCCATCATACCTTCAGTCAGGTTATTGGTGGTTTTGTCAGCAATGTTGTAAAGGTAGATATCACTGTTTGTTGAGAAAGCCGATTCCATACCCACTTTCTTTTTGCAGGTGTAGGCAATGCTTTTTCCATCAGGAGTGAAAGAAACCTGCTCCATGCCGCCAAATGGTTTCAATGGCGAGTGGTGACGTTCTCCTTCCAGAATATCAGTCGCTTCACCAACTGTTGAGCCATTGGCATATTTAATATAGAAAACGTGCGAATACGTGTAATCGGCCCAATGATCCCAATGACGATACATCAAATCATCTTCAATGCGTGCATCGGCGTATTTAAGGTCAGGATATAGATCCTGCACCGTCTGATCAAGTTTTACACTTTTTGCAAAGGCAATACGATCCATGGTAGGCGCGTAGGTGTAACCTTCAATGCCGCCTTTTATTTTGGTAACCTGTTGCTTTTGCGAGCCATCAGGGTTCATTTCCCATAATTGTACATCGCCCGATTCGGCAGATAAGAATGTGATCTTAGCACCATCTGGTCGCCACTTTACTTCAAACTCGCCACCTTTAGTGTGGGTAATCTGTGTGAAATCACCACCTTCAACAGGCATGGTGTAGATGTCAGTGTAGGTTTTGTTTTCTTCAATTTTGGTGTAAGAAACTGTAAAAGCCACCGTTTTTTCGTCGGGCGAAACCGCAACACTACCAATGCGGCCAAACGACCAAAGCACTTCCGGTGTCATAATTTCACTGTCGACTTTTAAATCGCGGTTCGTGAAAGTCTGATCTTTCTTTTCTTGTTTAGGGGCAGAGCAAGCGCCTAACAGAAAGATAATCATCGCTAATAAAGCAAAATGTTTCATGATGAATATAGTTTTATAAAGAACTTTTTTCCAAAGCATAAAGTTAAACAGTTATTTATTTATAACCCTTGAGATTTGTCAGGCAAAGAGCTTGCTATCTCTTAAAAGTTGTTTACTTACCATTGAGATCGTGGAAATAAAATTACATTTGCAACATTGTTGCATTTATGTCGTTGTCCTTTTATGAAAATGAATAGAAATACAATACCTGTTACGATTATCACCGGCTTTTTGGGCAGTGGTAAAACTACTCTACTAAATAATATAATTGGCAAATATTCCGATCGGAAGTTTGCGGTTATAGAGAATGAATTTGGTGATATTGGTATTGATGGAGGCCTTATTCTTGATGAGGTTCAGAATATTTTTGAGTTAACGAATGGATGCATCTGCTGTTCGTTGCAGGGGGATTTTATAAATACAATCGAATCTCTGCTTGAAAGTTCATATCAATTTGATCATCTGCTCATTGAAACAACGGGTATTGCAGACCCGGACTCGATTGTCAATGCATTTATCTCAACAGAAATGTTGCAGGAGAAGTTTATCATCGACAGTGTTATATGTGTGGCTGATGCTGTCAATATCGAAGATTTTATTGATGAACAGCGAGAAGTGAGAAAACAGATGGCCTTGGCAGATCAGATACTACTTAATAAAGCAGATTCGGTTCGTCCAGCTTATATTAATGAATTGATTCAACAAATTAGAAGCATTAATCCGCTGGCAAAATGCGATGCTGTATCCTATTCAAACATCAGTACTATTTCGATACTTGATAATTATTCGTTTACGGGCGCATCCATAGAAAAGACAACCAATGACTTTCCTCTGCCAGGCGGACTGATGCTTGATAAAAATCGTCTGCTTAATGCGCATGATATAACCTCGGAAGCGTTTATTATACATGGAGATATTGATTTAGATAAATTTAAAACATGGATGTCTGGCTTCTTATTTTTCAATGGCCATGCGATCTTTCGTGTTAAAGGAATATTAAGTATATATGATTCAAATCTTCAATCAATTTTTCAGGCTGTGAAAAATTCATATAAGTTTGAAGATGGAAAGTCATGGGGCGAGCAGGAGCGATACAGTAAATTTGTATTTATCGGCAAGCATCTCGACCGTCAAATGATTGAAAAAAGTTTGGCTGAACTGGTGATTAAGAACTAAAACATTAATTCGGACTTATTAATAAGTATGATTGTTACAAAAGATTTAAAGATCGAATACAGCGGAAGCAAACAATTAAGTTTTCAGAATTTATCAATAAACGAAGGCGAACAATGGCTGCTTAAAGGAGATTCGGGAACAGGAAAAACAACGCTATTACATTTGTTATCCGGAATACTGACACCAACATCGGGCTCCATAAAAGTGAATGGTGTTTACATAAATGAATTAGGTCAATCGGAAAATGACCAGTTCAGGGCTAAGAACATCGGACTTATCTTTCAGAAGAATCTGTTTGTATCCTCACTGAATATGCTTAATAATCTTTCGGTTGCCCAAAAATTAGCAGGTTCAAATGTTGATGAGGAATACATCCATCATCTGACCGACGAATTAAATATTACGAAATTAATTCATAAGCGGCCGCATGAGCTAAGTCAGGGTGAGCAACAACGCTTTTCTATTGCCAGGGCACTGGTTAATCAACCGAAGATTATTCTGGCCGATGAACCTACATCGAGCCTGGATAATTCCAACTGCAATCGTTTTGCTGATATCATTTCACAGGTTTGCACGATGCATAAGGTGACCCTTTTGATAGCAACTCATGACCATCGTTTAGATAGCCGTATTGATAACTTAATCAACTTAAACCAGCAATAATGGAGCTTTTAAAATTAGCTGTCGCACAGCTCAGAGCTAAGCCTTTTAATACCTTTTTAAGTATTGTCATGTTTACCATCGGTATGAGTATTATCGGTGTTCTGATGCATTTTGAAGACAGTGCCGAGAAACGAATTGAGCAGGATATTGCTGGTATTGATCTGGTGGTTGGTGCCAAAGGAAGTCCTTTGCAATTAATTTTGTCATCCGTATTTCATGCGGATTATCCAACAGGCAACTTAAACCTGGTTGATTCGGAAAAGGTGAAGAAGCATCCTTTTGTGAAAAAGACCATTCCAATTGCCTTGGGAGATAATCATAAGGGCTATCGTATCGTTGGAACTACAAAAGATTATGCCAATAATTATAAAGCCGAATTGCAAGAAGGGGATTGGAATAAGCAGGTGATGGAAGTGGTGCTTGGCTCAAAAGTGGCAGCCCAAACAGGTTTAAAAGTAGGTGATAATTTTACCGGGGTGCATGGTTTTATGGAGCACGGTCATTCACATGATCAGCATCCGTACCTGGTGACAGGCGTATTAAAAGAAAAAAACTCTGTTGTTGACCGCCTGATTTTAACCCAGGTAGAGAGCGTTTGGCATGTGCATGGACAATGTGATCACGATCATTCCGGTGAACATGAACATGAGCATGGCGAGCACTGCGATCATTGTGCGCATCATCATGAAACACCTGCTATTGATAAAGTACTTGAAAAGGTTAAGAATAACGAAGAGCTTTCAGCTGAAGAGATGCAGCTTTATAATGAGCATAAAGGACAGCTAAGTGAACGAACATACGAAGCTAATGAACAGATCACATCCCTATTGGTGTTCTTTAAAAGTCCTTTAGCAGCCACCACCTTGCCGCGCATGATTAACCAAAATACCGTGATGCAGGCAGCGTCTCCGGCAATAGAGCTAAATCGCCTGATGAGTCTTTTGGGTGCAGGGTTTACAACTCTAAGAATTTTAGCCTGGCTGATTATTGCTTTTTCAGCAATTAACCTGCTGGTTCATATGCTTAACCGACTTAATCAGGAACTCTATGAACTGGCTTTGTTACGATCGTTGGGTGTTTCACGATTTAAGTCGTTGTTGCTTTTATTAACCCAAGGCGGAATATTGGCTCTTACAGGGTGGGGCTTCTCGATAATTACTACCAGGCTTATGCTTGTAATCCTGTCAACACTTAATACAGATCTTGGTATTTCACTTAATAATGCTTTGCTCAAAGGAGAAGTGTATTTGTTGTTTTACGCCCTTGCCATTGGCTGTTTATCGGCATTGATACCTGCTGTAAAGGCTTATAATACCAATATTCATTATTTGCTTAATCGACTATAGATGAAACGAATATTTGTTTTTATACTGTTTGCTTTTACAATAAACAGCCTATCAGAAGCGAAGCGGGTAGGATCGGATAAGGCCTGGGATTTATTGCTGAATGATGTCAAAATAAAGTATGTGTATGCGATTAATTTCGACACCTATCTACCCAGACCTAAATTTGGTAAAGATCTGAAAGAGCTTGATGGGCAACAAGTCACTATAAAAGGATTTTTCTTGCCGGTAGATGTGACGGGTAGTGTTTTTGTTGTTTCATACAATCCGATGAAAACATGTTTCTTTTGCACAGGTTCAGGCATTGAAACCATCATTGAGATTAGTCCAAAAGCCGATCAACAGCATAAGTTTAAAAAGCTAAAAACGGATAATTACATTGAATTAAACGGTGTTTTGCAGCTTAATGCCAAAGATTATCAGCATTTGGTATATGTGCTCAATGAAGCTGAATTGGTTAAGGTGATTAAGTAATATCGGTGTATTCCGGTGCAAAGTAATGTCTGTGGGTAATAACGACAGTGATTGCACCGGATTGATTGGCATGACAGTTACATAGGGCTGCGTTGCACTTTGCCCTATGCTGATAGATATCGCCTACGTTGGGGCTTGATTTTATAGCTTTGGCACTTCAATCTGACATGATTAATAAACCGAGTTTGAAAAAACACAAACACCAGAGAAATCTATAATCTGCAGGTTTATTCTACTTCCCCGCCGATTGCGCTGATTGTCGCAGATTATGCATTTGCCCAAATCAGTGAATACATTTTTAGCGAAAATCAGGGATCACACCATATTTCTGAGGACAAATCATTTGCTGTACTGAATATGCTTATGCTATTGCCTTCGGCGAGTTACTTTTTGCACGAGGTCAATTAAAGCGAAGCGGCAATCGTGAGCTCCTACTAAAACAAACAATTCGTAAACAAAAACTAACGAAAAACCCCCAGCCTGAAATTCATTGACAAGTTGTTCTAAGTAATTATCATTTCTCTCGCCAATCAGAATTGACCGACTGGACGAGCACTATTGATGTTCCCTGTAGTCAAAAGCGATTGGCTTGCACTATATCAAATTATAACATTTGTTCGAATGATAATTACAAGAATCAACTAAGCCAATATATTTAGGGCTCATCCCCCACAACAACATGATAGCGTATATTAACTAAAAAATAAGTATCAACGCATCTCCATTCCCCATTCGAAACATAGTTTCGACAGTGGGGCAGCCCGTCTCATTTGCGAGCCGGCGTTGGAGGTGAATTGATCATTATTTAGTTGAACAAAGAAGGAGCTTGCTTACTTCTTTCGTGAAACTAATAATTTTCAAGAGCGCGAGGAAGCATTAATGAGACTAGCCTTTTGTTTCTTTTGGGCGATGCAAAAGAAAAGAGTTAAAGGATTAATACTTTCCTTTATTGATAGCTAATAATCACAACACTGAATATCAGCTGAATCTTAATCCTTAATAATTGATACTGATCCGAAATCAGCGGTATGTTAAATTCCACTTGCGGAATTAAGTGATTTCAGTATTAGTTGACTTCACTAACCTGTACTTGTTTCTTTCTGTTCCTGGCTTGCAGGCCAACAATTATTAATACAGTTATTAAGATGACAAAATAAACACTGGTCGAAATACTTTTTATAACAGAAAATGTATTGGCCATATTAACCGTAGCTTCGGTTAAATCAGGATAGCTATTCAAGAGTTTAACGATCCAAATATTTTCCAGGTAATCAAAAATACCAGCAATCACAGGAAGGATGCACAAGAACACCAATGGTGTATGAAGCTTATTCAGTTTGTTTAAGAAATAGCCTAATACCAAGCAGTAAGAAATGGCAAATAGCAACGGATATATAAAATCCACAGGTAACTGAAGGCTCATGTAGGCGGCCCGTCCGTTTTCTCCAAGTTCATTAAATAATTCACTGACGTAATTGAAATCATATCCGGCAGGCACTATATCGAGTAGCTTCATGCCATCAGCAAATGCCATAGTTTTAGGAATGGTAATCGTTAGCATGGCGATGTATACCAGGCTTGTTAAAATAAAAAATGCCAATACCTTTTCTCCTGAAATGTGCTTTTCAATAAGTTTCGATAAGTGATTCATAGTGGTGAGTTTTAAAGTTGTTTTTTCTAGTGGATGTAACTATTTATTAGCAACAAGTAAGATCTTCTCGAATTTAATAAAAAATAGCAATTTTCACCATTTCAATATCTTATCTATTAAAAAGTTGACCATCTCCCAAAAA
>DIYS01000208.1 GCA_002429115.1 Saccharicrinis sp. UBA6048
ACAATAAAGCGTATAAAGAGTAGGTCAGGAAGGGGAAGTAGCTTCTGGCAGTTAGATGACTATTGGCAGTTGGGCTAAAAAACAAAGAAGATGTCCAAAAACTAAGTATCACGCAAAGTTCGCTAAGATAAGCGCAAAGTCCGCAAACCATTGAGGTTTGTTTTTCAGAACTTTGCGATCTTGGCGTTTTTCTTCTTTTGCGTGCTTCGCGAGAACTATTTTAATTCCGGACAGTTCTTTAATTAAACTTTATCGAACCTTTGTTTTCTTCATTTTCAGAATAGGCATACATTTCGCGCAATATATCAGCGTACTTACGATAGATGACCCGGCGTCGCAGCTTCAAGGTTGGTGATAACTCACCACTGGCTGATGTCCAGGCTTCATGCACCACTCGGAAACGCTTGATCTCTTCGTGCTTGCCAATCATCTTATTAAAACGCATCACTTCTTTTCTGAATACAGCAACCACCTTCTCATCTTTAATTAGTTCAGCATTATCCCTGAAGTGAACCTTATGATCGTGTGCCCACATATGCAGGTATTCAAAATTAGGCGCCAATAATGCCCCGGCAAACTTCTCACTCTCCCCTACTATTATCACTTGCTCAATAAAATCCGATTCCTTCAGCAGGTTCTCAATCGCCTGTGGTGCGATGTATTTACCACTCGACAGCTTAAACATTTCTTTTTTACGGTCGGTGATCTTAAGGTATTTCCCTTTTACAAGCGTGCCAATATCACCGGTATGAAACCAGCCATCTTTATCGATCACTTCTGCCGTTGTCTTCTCATCCTTGTAATAGCCCATCATAATGTTTGGGCCTTTGGCACAAATCTCCCCATCATCGTCAATACGCACCTCAACACTGTCGAAGATGGTTCCTACTGTACCAATCATCAAATTCCCGTTTTCTTCGATATAGTTAGAGGCAATTACGGGCGCTGTTTCAGTGAGTCCGTATCCTTCCATCAATGGCATACCGGCCGCAAAGAATAAACGACTTAATCGTGGCTGCAAAGCTGCTCCTCCACTCACCACAAATCGCAAATTACCCCCGAAGGCTTTCTGCCATTTCGAGAAAACCAACTTGCGGGCGATCTTAAGTTTGGCGGCGTATAAAGGATAATTATTTCCATTGGTACGGTAACGCTCGCCCAGTTTCATTGCCCAGAAGAAAATCACCTTTTGAATGCCCGACAAATCATTACCTCGCGACACCAGCTTGTCATAGATACGTTCCATAACCCTCGGCACGGTTACAAAGGCATCTGCTTTAATATCCTTCATATCCTGCGCGATGGTTCCCAGATTCTCGGCATAGTAAATACTACATCCATTAAATTGGTAGAGGTAATTGATCATGCGCTCATACACATGACATAGAGGCAAGAAACTCAACACTTTGTCTGACGGTGACAGCGGATAACGAGGAATCGCATCCTTCATATTACTTACGAAGTTTTTATGGCTCAGCATAACACCCTTAGGATTACCCGTTGTACCCGAGGTGTAGATGATCGACACCAGCTCATCCTCTGAAATATTATCTCGTATCTCACGAAATTCCTCTTTGCGAAGAATACGTTCTTTTTCACCCAGAGCTGTTATCTCGCTCCAGTTGGCCACATCTTTTATATCGTTAAAGGTAAAGACCTCTTCTATACTCTCAGTATCATCAGCAATAGGCTTTAAGCGCCGGTAAAGCATCACGTCTGATACGATCAGCATTCTGGCATCACTATGCTCCAGTATATATTTGTATTCCTCTTCGGAGATCGTCGGATAAATAGGTACATGTACCACACCAATCATCGACATACCCATGTCAACAAAATTCCACTCAGGACGGTTATTGGAAACAGTTGCTACCTTATCCCCTTTTTTGAATCCTTTAGCAAGTAGTCCATAGGCAAACTGCTTGGCTTGTTCGCTGTATTCTTTAACACTGAATTTCACCCATTCGCCATTTCTTTTGGCGCATAAAATATCATCTTTATCGACATTCTGCTTGAGACTGGCAAGCAGATCAAAAGTTCTTTTAATCTCCATAAAACTGATCTATTGGATTTTCCACTCAAACTCAATGGCTAAAGATACAATTTTTTTGAACGTAGCGTTCGAAACTTATAACGCTTTAGTATTTATCTCTAATACTGTATTGCAGGGAATTCGCCTAGACATAGTAGATAGACCAATCTTTATCTTTTAACCACGAATTATGCGAATTACACTAATTTTTAGTCCCGCTATGCGGAACAATTGGTGTAATTTGGTGTAATTTGTGGTTCTTAAATTTTAATTACTGTTTAAATCTAATTTCCCTGTATTTACTAATACAACACATCTATGAAATCAAAAGCAATCATCGTAGAACAATCTTTCGACTGCTCACCTTCCCGCCTTTGGCAAGCCATTACCAAGGTGGAAGAAATGCGTCAATGGTTTTTCAGCAATATCCCGGATTTCAGGGCCGAATTGGGATTCGAAACTCAATTTATGGTGGATGCCGGTGAGCGACAATTCATGCACCTTTGGAAGATTATTGAAGTAAGACCAGAACAGTTAATTAAATATCAATGGCGTTACAAAGACTATGAAGGGACCGGAATTGTGACCTTTGAAATTGATCAAAAGAAAGGACAAACAATGCTTACTCTGACGAATGAAGGACTTGAAAGTTTCCAACCTAAAGTCCCTGAGTTTACCAGAGAAAACTGCGAAGGAGGCTGGAATTATTTTATCAATGACAGATTAAAAAGCTATATTGCAGCTATAGTTCGTTAGTCTTTAGCCAGAAGGCAGTAGTTTGATAAAGTGCAGTGAATAATGAAGGGTTATGTACATGATGTAAAAGCCTGAATGTGACACTTTAAAAATCTTAATGAACCATTGATTCAGCAATAGAACTTTTTATGAATAGGCAAATAAAGATATTAATACACACCATAGTATTTACGCTACTTACCTTATTAACTCAAATCGGTGGTGTTGTATATCTTATTACCTTTGTGTTCTGCAGGCGCATCAAATATTCGTTCCCCTTAAAAGGACTGGCCATTTTTTTAATCATCTACAGTCTTGGTACGTTTGTAACGGCTCCACTGCTGGCCAAACTTTTTAATCGTGAGCGCATCGTTCACCATGACAATTTACAACCGGCCAATTACATGACGGTGTTGATGAACCGCAATTATGTAAGGCCCGAAGTCAACAATTACTTAAAATCGGTATCGGATGCGTTGCATCGCCAAAACCAAGAGCTGATGATTCGTTACCTGGATGCCAACTTTCCTTTAATCGATGGTTTTCCGCTATTACCTCATCTCAGTCATAGCGATGGTAAAAAAATTGATATTAGCCTGGTGTATGAAGATGGCAGTGGTACCATTGTCAATTCGTCCAAATCAGTAAGTGGCTACGGCATTTTTGAAGAGCCGCGCAAAGGCGAGCTAAATCAAACGAAAGCCTGCCAAACGGCTGGTTATTCCTACTACGACCTGCCAAAATACCTAACCCTGGGCAGCATTAACGATGACTTGCGCTTTTCGGAGAAAGGTACCAAGCAGCTGATGCTTGCCTTAACACAGGCCGATGGTGTTGAAAAGGTATTTCTCGAACCCCACTTAAAAGAACGCCTGAGCCTGAAAAGCAAAAAAATACGCTTTCAGGGCTGCCACTCTGTTCGGCACGATGATCATATTCATGTGCAGGTTAGGTGATTGATTTAAATTTCCACACAATTGAAATGTAATATCTTGTAACACCTCAGGTTGTCAAA
>DIYS01000145.1 GCA_002429115.1 Saccharicrinis sp. UBA6048
GGTATAGACCGTTTTTTCCATATAATTATTTGAAAACTCATAAATAGTTCAAAGCTCAACTTTAATAGTTGGGCTTTTTTAGTTTCTTTCCCATATTTGCATTTTTAAATCGAAGCAATGAAACTTAAGAAACTCATTCCTCAACTTGCAAGTGCGATTCAGAATAACAATTTGCATTTATCGCCAAAAACCATCCAGACATTAAGCATTCCTAAAATTAAGTCTGGCGCCGACTTATTCTGTATTTCTCCGGAAAAGAGTGGCAAGTCAACGGCTATTGTTATTGGAGTCATCCAACAACTTAAGGAAGCATTTGAAGAGGCCCCGAGAGCAATTATTATTACTTCATCCAAAGAAGAAGCTTTTCAGCTTGAGGAGCAATTTGAGATACTAGGAAAGGAAACTAACCTTAGAACCTTCGTTGCTTTTGACCAGGGAATTCTGCAGTATCAGAAAGATGAAATATACGATGGATTAGACATACTCATCTGCACTCCTAAACGACTTACTGAGCTATTAAACATTAACGGCGTGCCCTTAACACAAGTGAAAATACTTGCGGTGGACAACGCCGAAAAAGTTATTATCAGCTCCCATCATGCGATAATTTACCGTATAGCAGACGGGTTAAAAAAGCTTCAAAACATATTTTTTGCCACCAAATGGCATCGCAATTTTGATACGATTGAAGAGCGGATCATGAAGAATCCACTCATCTTAGAATCTGAGGATTAAAAGGAAGAATACGTAATTTCACTATTAATCTTCATTGGCATTTCAACTGGTGCGGCTGATTGTGGCATTTCAATTGCCACATTCCCATCCAGTTTTTGAGTCATTTTCACTTCCGTTGGCCAGCCTGTTTTAGCATCTACAGCTGCAATAACCTCCACATTTCCATTTAAATCAAAATGCTGAACCATACCTCCCTGCTTTATCGATTGACCTTCAGCAGTCTTCATTGTGCCAACGCCCGTAAGTTTTACCACATCGCTACCCAGGTTCTGAATGGTGTAATCAAATTTATTATTTATAACAACCGGCTGAGCCAACTTCGAATCACTCGACCACTTACTACCAACACGAACCTTTTCTTCAGGATAGATGATAAATAAACTTCCAATAGCATATTTCATTTTCTCATCGCTAAATTGCCCTGATAGCGTTTGCTTCATCTGTTCGGCTTGTTGTGGATTATCACTAAATGTCTGAGTGATTTTTTGCGAAATGGTTTCAAATCCTTTTACATCTTTCACAACGCCCCTATCATCAAATTTTACATCAAAAACATGCCCAACCATCAGATCAAAAGCTTTATTAAGTGGATTGCTTGAATCTGCCTCAGGATTCTCGGAATCGTAAGCCATAGTCATCGTCATTGCCTCAAGCTTAAAGACCATGGTTTTGAAAACTACTTCTGCATCATAGACATCACCATTTTTTCCTTTAATCGTGACTGTAATATCACCCCCAATGGTACTTTTAATATCCTGACTCATTCCCATAACGCTCTGCTCAATATTCTGAACAGCCATTTGCTTTAAGCCATAAACTTTTCCATTCTCAAGATTGTAACGCAGTGGCTTTTGAGCAAAAGCACTCACCGTAAGCAACAGGCATGCAACAAGTAGTAAATTTTGAATTAATTTCTTCATATCAATAGTTTGTTTTTTCATTTACTAAACTAACAAAAAGCTTGTAGAACAAAAAGGGCCACCGCAATGCGACAGCCCTCATTATTATATTCTGAATCGTATTTATTCCACGATGGTCATCTCATCCAACAAATATCCTGCACCGGCAAATTTGTCGATAATGAACAACACATAGCGCATGTCCAAAGAGATGTTTCGACACTGATCCGGGTTAAACATCAAATCACTCATCACCCCTTCCCAGGCACGGTCGAAATTAATACCAATCAAGTGTCCTTCCGCATTCAACACCGGGCTTCCTGAGTTACCACCAGTTGTGTGATTTGTGGCTATAAAGCAAACAGGCACCGTTCCTTCTACTTCGTATCGACCGTAATCTTTTGCTTCATACAATTCCTTTAACTTCTCAGGCACGCGATAATCGTAAATATCAGGATTGTCTTTTTCAATAATCCCCTCAAGTGTAGTAAAATGCTTGTAATACACAGCGTCACGAGGGTTATAACCTTTCACCTGACCATACGATACGCGCAAGGTAAAGTTTGCATCCGGATAGAATACACGATCATCTTCAAATTTCATTTGCGCAGCCATATACTGCCTGTTCAACTTATTCAGCTTTTGCTTGTTAAGTTCAGGATATATTACTTCGTTGTACACTTTATTGAAGCTGGCATTCAAGATATAGGCCGGATCCTTTTCAAGTTTTTTAATCGACTTGGCATTAAATGCATTTACAAACTCAACAACCGATTCCTTAGTATCGAATATTGATTTTGCAAAAAGCATATCTACATACTTATCGACGTCTCCTTTATATTTACCATTGATGACACCGTAAACTTCAGGCTGAAACTCAGCATCAATATTTGCGGCGTACATACCAAGCAGTTTAGCTGTTAACTCCTTATCCAAGGGCTTATAATAATCTTTAAAGAAAAGATCAACCTTCTTCAATAATTGCTCCTTAAGTTTACCTACCGCTTGCTCATCAACCTTCTCAGCCTTATAGATGGCTTTCAACACGTCCATTTTATTGGCTAAAGAAGCAATCTCCATTCCATTTGAAGGAATCATTTCACGATAGTACCCATAAGCCAAACGGTAGTTTGAATACTCATCATATACCTTTTTGTATTGAGCCAACACATTAGAATATTCTTTAGCATTGGCATCTGACCAAGCCTGAAAGTTCTTTTCGTAGGTACGTTTTTTATTAATGGCATCCAGAATTTCAAGACCACGATTCTCACCAATCCATCGCTTCCAGCTATTTGAGATGCGTGCATTTTTAGCAGCGTACTGAATACGTACAGCAGGATCAGCCTCCTGATAACGGTTCATAATATCCAATTTCTCAGTGCGAACATCAATCAACTTAGGATTAATTGTTTCAGTCAGCATTTCAAGGTGATACGAAGGCACATATTGATAGGTACTTCCCGGATATCCGAATACCATTGTAAAATCACCTTCTTCAACACCTTTCATTGAAACAGAAAAATGCTTGGCTGGCTTATAAGGCACATTATCCTTTGAATATTTAGCCGGCTTATTGTCTTTATCCGCATAAATACGAAACATTGAGAAGTCAGCCGTATGGCGCGGCCACATCCAGTTGTCGGTATCTCCACCAAACTTACCCATAGCCGAAGGAGGTGCTCCTACCAATCGAACATCTTTAAATATCTCGTTGATAAATAAGAAATACTGATTGCCATTGAAAAACGGCTTCAACACAGCTGTATAGTGCGTATCTTTTACTGCTTCCGCTTTGATAGCAGCTATGTTCTCCTTGATTTTTTTCTCCCTGTCAACAGATTTCATATCATCAGACACACCTTCAAGCACACGGTCAGTAACATCTTCCATGCGCTTCAGGAAAGTCACAGTCAAATCAGGATTGACCAATTCTTCTTCCGGCGACATGGCCCAGAAACCATTTGTCAGATAATCATTTTCAACCGAACTATGGTATTGAATCTCGCCATAGCCGCAATGGTGATTCGTTACGAGTAAACCTTTGTCAGAAATAAGTTCGCCTGTACATCCACGACCGAATATAACAACTGCATCTTTTAAGCAGGCTTGATTAACACTATAAACATCTTCGGCCGATAGTTTAAAGCCCATTTCCTGCATTTGCTCAATGTTGTATTTTTCCAACAACATCGGAATCCACATTCCTTCATCAGCTTTCAGCATTCCATTTAATGAAATGCTAATCGCTAACAACAGTATTATCCTTTTTACCATTATTGTGATTATTAATTATTAGAAATTTTTCAATTCTTCGTAAAGCTTCTGAACAGGCAATCCTACAACATTGAAATACGAGCCTTCGATTCGCTCTATTCCAACCATACCTATCCATTCCTGAATTCCATATGCTCCAGCCTTGTCAAAAGGCGCATACTCATTGATATAAAATTCGATTTCCTCGTTTAACAACCCTTTGAAAAACACATTTGTTGAAACAGAAAAAATGCTTTGTTTATCCTTCGCTGTTAAAGCAACACCTGTAATTACCTGATGTGCTTTACCCGATAATAATTTCAGCATACGAATGGCATCATCCCTGTCTTTGGGCTTACCAAGCACCTCCCCTTCACAACTAACAATAGTATCGGCTGTGATCACAACTTCATTATCACCAATTCCATCATTTAAAAATGGTTGAGCCTTTTGTTGAGCGAGATATTCCGGAATATCGGTAAGCAGCATATCAGAAGGGTAGACCTCTTCACCACTATCTTTAACCTGCACCTTAAATGGCAGCCTTAATTGTGCCAGTAAGTCCTTTCTGCGAGGCGATTGAGAAGCTAAGATTAATTCGTATCGGATCATTCAATAATTCGAATTTATTAACGATTAATTAATAGACCGACAAATATAAGTAATATGCGACTGAAGAAGGGAATTTAAGCATGCTTAATCGCTTGTGCTTTAAAACATCTGCCCGACAAACAAAATAAACAAAACACCCATCAGAATTATGAGCTTATTAACCTGACTTATTAACCTGTAATCCTGAGATTTCTTAGCCACTATCAGCTTAACTATCAGAAATAAATGTGGTATTGTCAGTGCAACCACCAAATAAGGCAGCACATAGGGAATCACCCGAAAATCATCCACAAAGAAGTACAGCATCCACATAGCAAGTACACTTAATCCTTCCAGAACCAACACAAATACCTTAGTAAGGTCAATACCCAAAGCGATTGGAAGTGTTTTACACCCCACCGCTTTATCGCCTTTTATGTCTTCGGCATCTTTGATTATCTCACGAATAAAATTGGTAAGAAAGGCAAAAATGGCAAAGCCCGTTGTCCAGAACCAGGCAACTTTACATGCTTCCGTTTGCAATACAGCGACACCATACACCTTTGAAAGCATTGCAAATTCTACCGATACCACCAGAAGCACAACTATGCCCGTTAAAAATGATATAACGAGATTACCAATCACAATGTGACGCTTAAATGTTGTGCTGTAGTACCATAGTATAATTGGCACCGCTATATACATTAATGCATACACCTCTTTTCGGGCAACATAGGCAATAAAAAGCCCCATCATGATGCCAATAAACGTCAACAGCACATGCCAGAACAGGGCTGTTCGACGTCTGATATGTCGCCCTACCAAAACCTTATCCGGCTTATTGATCCGGTCGATTCGTATATCAAAATAATCGTTGATGATATAACCTGAAGCCGCCAGTAAAACGGTAGAAATAACAACTAATGCAAATCGAAAATCAGACAATACCGGCTTTAAGCGATGATGCTGCAAAATAGGTAGGATCAGTCCATACCTCAAGGCCAGCTGCATACCGGCAATCATTACCAGATTTGTAATTCGTATTAGTCGTAAAAATTTCATAGACTATTACCAAATGTAATCCAATGCCCACTTACCATGCGCACGAAGCACTTGCTCCATTACATCACGCACAGCTCCATCCCCTCCTTTTCGATCGGATATATATTTACACAATGATTTAATTTCTTCTACAGCATCAGCCGGACAAACAGGTATGCCTACACGCTTCATCACCGGATAGTCAGGCAAATCATCGCCCATATACATCACCTCATCGGCTTTAATACCGGCCTGCTCAGCCCACTTTTCAAAGCAAGGCCATTTATCAGACACGCCTAAAAACACATCTTTCAACCCAAGACCTTCATAGCGCTTACGCACAGCCTCGGTATTACCACCAGAAATAATTGCAACAGGGTACCCTAACTTAACGGCCAGCTGTAATGCAAATCCATCTTTAATATTTGCCGTTCTCATTGGTTCGCCACTTGGGTGCATCGGAATTCTTTCCAACGATAACACACCATCTACATCGAAGACAAAAGCCTTCACACGCATCAAATCTTCTTTAAAGTTGCTCATCTTTCTGTTTACTTTTAGTGCGAAGATAAGAAAAAGGCCTTTGATCTTTTCGACAAAGGGCCATTTTTACAGGGTGAATGCATTTAAATTATAAATATACCACCCGCCTGCTAATGCCTTTAACTTATTAAATCCATCATTTATGATTTTGAATATTGGGACGTTGTCCCAAACCCTACTTTAGCTGAAATAATTAAGAATACTCAATTCTTAATAATTCCGATGTCATTGCCACAAAAAGGTAAGCAAATAAGTTATCGGGGAGTTTTCGTCAAAATATAAACTGTCTCATTTTTCTCTTAAATAGCACACAAACAAAGTAAAACGCTCAGAATTATTTACAAATACAGGACTACTCACAGATATGTGTATATCTAATTTATGATATTCTGTACCTATTTTATAGATACATTTCGCTAATTTATATTTTCATTTATCTATTTTATATTTATATATTTCTATCGGATATTATTATCATTCTATTTATATTTTTACTTCTTCTATTTTGTATTTGTAATACTACATTATATAATTAGATACATCCATTTATATTATAGTTTCAAATAATACATAAATTATATAATTAAGTATCAGACTTGTCTATTAATACTTTATTTTATTAGCTACTAATTAATTAACTAAATTCAGTTATAGTAATTGACTATCACAAAATATCATTCTAACACTGGAAATAATAAAATAAGCAGCATTTTATCAATTTTAAATAAATTCGATTGCCTGGTTGTAGATGTATCTATTTATAACGCCTACAACTGACCTATATAAATTTCATCGCCAACCACATTTCACGTTGTGGTTGTAATAAGTTGATACAATTGATGCCCCTGCACTGCGTACAGGGTTATTCATGCCTCACCCTAGGCATGCTGTAAATAGTCTTGATACTTTGTACTTGATACTTGATACTTTTCTGGCTTGTCCAGATTAGGATTCTCAACAACACCATCAGAAAGCAATCCGCCTTAATTTTAAAAGAGTCATTCATTTTTTTTCTATTTTCACGCTGAATTGTGATATACCAATCGAATGACAAATCCGGATCAATATAAAACACTAGAACAGCCTGCCAACGGAATTTATAAAGAGAAAGGCAGCAAGTTTATTAGTTATGCTTTTCCTGTTTATTCAGAAGAGGAAATAAAAACACACGTTGACGAGTTAAAAAAGAAATACTACGATGCGCGTCACCACTGTTTTGCTTTTATGCTTGGAATGGATGGCAAGCGATTCAGAGCCAATGATGATGGAGAACCATCGGGAACGGCCGGAAAACCAATACTCGGGCAATTAAAATCGCATGAACTAACCAACCTGCTGGTGGTTGTTATCCGCTATTTTGGCGGCACTAAGCTTGGCACAAGCGGACTTATACATGCCTACAGAGAAGCTACCATCGATGCAATTAACAATGGTCAGATCGTTGAAAAAACGGTGAATGATTTGTACCGTGTTACTTTTGACTATGGGGTTATGAATGACATTATGAAAATAATGAAAGACGAACAACCTGACATCAAGAAACAAGATTTCAACCTACGCTGCATGATCGAATGGAGTTGCCGGCAGTCGAATGTTGAATCCATCGTAAATAAGCTTAATAAAGTTGAGTCCACTGAAGTGGAATACATCCAAACCATATAGAATCGATTCAATGTCATCTACCATGCCTATTAGTCAATTAATTGTATCAGCCACCGGACTCATCCTCACATTAACGCTTGTATTAATGTGTATCACATCGCTTACTGAAAACCAAAAGAAGGCTGCAATTAAGGCTACTACTCTCCTGCCAATTGCATTTGCTTTGATGATTTTGCCATTCAGCATCAATGAATCATACATCTGGATGATTCATATTCTCACTTCTATAATTATAATTTCAGGAATTTACCTGTTTATTCCTCGTCCGTTTTTTAAGTCGAATCAAGAGTCGATTCCGAAAGGTAAGCTTGACGAAAGAACCATCATGTTCGCACGAAAAGAGCTTACACCCGGCACTGATCGATACAATGAATATTACAAAGAATTTCCGGAGCACTTAAAAGATGACGAAGCATTTCGTCGCTTACCGGGTCTCTTGTCGCCATCGTCTAAATTTTATCATCCTTTCGCTTTTCCGGCATCCGGTGCTATATTTAACATCGTCGATAGTTTGCATGCTTTTGTTGATGGTAAAACTTCAGAAGCAAAGACCAAGCAATCACCGGACAAAATCGCCTCTTTTATTAAGGAATGGGCAAAAAAGTCTGGCGCATTGTCTGTTGGCTTTACCGAGATGAAAGATTACCACTGGTATTCTACAGGTGGAAGAGGCGACAGATACGGCGTACCCATTGAGGCAAACCACACACATAGCATTGCGTTTACGGTTGAAATGAGTCATCAAATGGTTCAATCGGCGCCTAAAAGTTCCATTATTCTCGAAAGCGCCACACAATATCTTAATGCAGGAATCATTGCAACACAGATAGCTGAATTTTTGAGAGGCTTAGGTTTTGAATCCAGAGCCCATATAGATGGAAACTACCAGGTAGTCGCGCCACTGGTTGCCCGTGATGCCAACCTTGGTGAAATAGGAAGAATGGGATTGCTAATGACACCCAAATATGGACCGCGGGTTCGAATTGGCGTCATCACGACGAACCTTCCTTTACCGGTTGAATCGCGTAATTACGACGATAGCGTTGAAGATTTCTGCGAGAAATGTCAAAAGTGTTCTACCAACTGCCCGGGTAATGCAATTTCTGATCAGCCTGCGCAAAGCTTAAATGATGTCATCAGATGGCAAATTGATTCGGATAAGTGCTTTAATTACTGGAATCAGGCCGGTACCGACTGTGGTCGCTGTATGAATTCGTGTCCTTATTCGCATCCCAATAATCTCATGCACAATTTGGTGCGATGGACCATCCGTAACTTTCCTAACTTCAGATACTGGGCTGTAAAAATGGACGATTTCTTTTATGGCAGAAAAACTCGAACACAAAAATTACCACAGTGGTTTGATGCCAATTAATCAATTGTACGATCCTTTACTTTTTCTGCAGGATTGCCTCGGTAAATTGCATAAGCTTCCAGGTTGTTTGAGGCAACACTATTGACCGCCAATACGCTGTGCGACTTGCAAGATATACCACCAGTAACAACAGACCTGGCTCCTAACCAAACTCCGTCTTCCAACACCACAGGTGCCACCATTAAATCGAAGGTCTCTGTTTTAAAATTATGATTGCCAATCAAAATAAAGGACTCTTGCGATAAGCAACAGTTATTGCCGATAGTGACCTGATCGAGATTATCGATCCATACGCGTTCGCCGACCCAGGTATAATCACCAACCTTAAGTTTCCAGGGGTATTTAATATTGACACCCGGTTTAATAACAACCCCTCTCCCTACCTGCGCTCCAAACAATCGCAATAAGCGTACCTTAAGACCTGAAAGAGGATTTAATGGATTAATAAAGAATAGCACATTAATAAAATACCATAGTGTGCGAATAAAGGTGCCTTTACCTTCATCAAACCAGTCATTATTATATTTTGACAAATCAACTTGATTCATTTCATTTATTTTAGCTTATGCCGAAAATAACACCTTTGTTCCTTGTCTGCAAAAAAAAGGCATTAAACACCATTTTTTCCAATTTAATCACTTTAAATCACACGTTTACAAATTAAACAGACCCTATAAACAAATCACACGTAATCTAAGAAAACACTAAACTATTTGAAAATGAATACGTGCGAGATGATTGAAAAATGCGGCTTCCTGGTTCGCTTTAGCCCAACCAATGAATTAGCCTGCAAAGGATTTGTTAACCGCTATTGCAAAGGTGAAATGATGAGCGAATGCAAAAGAAAAGCTTTTAACCCGAAAAATTCACTGC
>DIYS01000201.1:0-2331 GCA_002429115.1 Saccharicrinis sp. UBA6048
GTTTATGTGCATTTACTGCATGTAGTGATGACGAAGGAAATGGTGAAGTATTTAGCAATCTGGAACCAGAGCAACACAAACAGAAATTAGAAACTGAAGGTGTTGAGTTTATTAAAGACATGAATGCTGTCGCGAATTTGGAGACATATGATGTGATGGATGCATTTATGAATTTGATGAACCAGGAGGAAGTTAACCCTGTAATTGCTGCAGGATTGGATCAGATTAATGCCTTACGTCAAGGTCCTAAGACGACAGTTACTCTTAAAAGCCTTGTAGCTGAAACAAATTCAGTATCAGCAGAGTGGGAAGCCGAAGCAGGTATTTATGAGTGGGATGAGACAGCTGGCGATTGGATTCATACTGCTAATGCAGATCAGATTACCTATAAATTTGATGTTGAAGGCAAACAAGCTGTTATCAGTGCCACTAACTTTAAAGTAAAATTAGCTAAGAACCAACCTGAAGATGGTCTTACTGTAGTTGAATTACCTGAATCGTTAAAGGTAAGTTTAACTTGGGGAGAAACTGAATTATGCTCATTCACTTTCACTGGCGAGTGGTATGATAATGATACACCTAAATACTTAGAGGAGAAATTCTCATTGGAAGGGTTTAACTACACAGCTATTCTTAACCTGAAAGATAAGTCAAACTTAAAGACTGAATCTTCATTTGATTACAAAGGTGATGTAATTATTGCCAACGGATTTGGCATCAACGGCAACATCGATTACGATGCCATCTTTGCAGAAATTGAAGCAATGCAAGGTGAAAGTGAAGAGATGCCTGCTGTAAATGAAATTCTTAAAAGCGCTAATGCATTCTTCCAGGTTGGCAATATTAAAGCAGATGCATTAATCAATGTAACTGAGTTAATGGATGCAATGATCAACAAGGCAGAGTCTATGGATATGGAAGATGAGTATGCTTTTGAGAAAATGATGATTGAATTATTAAATGCACACTCGAAGTTTTATATCAAGTATGCCGATTCAAACGAGATTTTCGCTAAAGGTGAATTCTATCTGGATGAGATCGTAGACACTTACTACGACTATAATGGACAAGAAATTACTGAAACATACAAAGACGTTTCAATGCGTATGTTATTCCCTGACGGAACTGCTATCGGTGATGATTTCTTCGATAATGGTTTTGATAAAATGATTAATGAAATCAATGCTTTAATTGCAGACATTAACACTTCTTATGGTGTTCAAGTAGAGCCAATTCAATAAGCTTTTGATAAAATAATACAAGAGTTGGAGGCCATAACTGGTCTCCAATTCTTTTTTATAACTAGTAATAAGCACCTCAACAAACAGCATTCATTAAGTTGATTAAAAACGTTCTCCATAGCCTACTTTTATTTATTTTCCCTATATCATTGGTGGGACAAGTCGAATCGTGGTGCATATCGGGCAGGATTATTGACCACCAGGGTCAGCCAATACCTGCGGCTCATATCACAACACTTGATTTAAAAAACGGAACGGTTAGCGATAGTAATGGTTTCTTTGAGCTATGCCAGTTTAATGGCGATCAGGTGCAAATTCAGATTGGCCATACGGCTTTCAATAAGCAGCTGATTACAATTTACGCTTCTAAAAGTAAGAACCTTACATTTACGCTTCAAGAAAAAAATATTAGTACCCAGGAAGTTAGAATCAGTGGCAATCAATCCTCTCTCACAGATAACTATATACCCGGAAAACTTACACTGAAAAATAAAGATATATTGGCCATCCCTACTTTTATGGGCAGTCCCGACGTATTGCGAAGCCTGCAATTACTGCCTGGCATGCAGTCGGTCAGCGAAGGTAATGCTGGCATCTATGTTCGTGGCGGATCACCGGGTCAAAACTACGTTCTGTTTGACAACATCGAACTGATGAATCCAACCCACCTGATGGGCGTGTATTCAGTTTTTAATCCCTTATTAATACAACAGGTTGAGTTTTACAAAGGCAATGCCCCCATTCATTTAAGTGCCCGCCTGGCCTCATCCATACTGGTCAATACCCAAAACACCAAAGCCGACAGCAGTAATTGGTATGGTAATATTGGTAATATCCTGACCAACCTGGCCTACACAGGACAATCAGCCAATAAAAAATGGTATTTCAACACAGGCATACGTCGAAGTTATCTGGATATACTTGGGCATATGGCAAAACCTTTCCTAAAGGACGATGAGAATTACTTTGAGCAAAACAACTATACCTTCTACGATTGGAATGGTAAGTTAAAATACCGCCATGGAAAGAGTAGCTTGATGCTAAGCTGGTATTTAGGTCAGGATGATTTCTTGATGAACAATAAGAAAAA
>DIYS01000201.1:2387-4988 GCA_002429115.1 Saccharicrinis sp. UBA6048
TTCTTGATGAACAATAAGAAAAACAACATTGAATCCAATGCTACCTGGGGTAATCATGGCGCTGCGTTAACATGGAACTACTTGTTTAAACCTGAGCTCAGCTGGTCCAACATCATCAGTTATTCGGGCTATAAGTCTGACTTTGGTGCTGATACAGAAGCAGGAACTATGCAGTTCAAAACGGATTACAGTCAACTGCAATACAAAAGCATGTTTACCCGCCAGAAAGAAGAGCAATTGTTGCGCTGGGGGCTTGAGTTAACGCGATATGATATAACGCCACAAAACATTGAAGTATCACAAGTGGAAAACTCGGATTACCGCCTGAATAAATACCAAAGTCTGGCTGCTAAAGCATATGTCAGCGACCAGTGGACGCCTAACGAATCATGGACTTTATACGGTGGTTTGGCCTTGCAATATTATGGCTTGCTTAATATCGAAGGTGAAGTTGCTGACGAGAATTACTCGAAGCCGCAGATCATTCCCAATGCCACCTTTTCATTAAGCTATCACCCTAATCAAACAGCCTCATACAAAGGCTCATATACCTATAGCACCCAAAATATCCATTTGGCATCCATTGCCTCTATCCCCCTGCCTTCAGATATTTGGATGCCTGCCACCAATAAGTTGCCACTTGAAAAAGGCCATCAACTCACCTTGGGTTATTTTAAAAACATCACAGACAAAGGGATGCAACTGGGGCTTGAAGCCTTTGGCAAATATATGGATGAACTCACTTTGCTGAAGATCAATTTCAACAATGAACAAATTGATCATTTCGATGAGAACTTTTACCTGGGGGAGTCCATCGCCTGGGGAAGCGAGTTTTTTCTGCAGAAACAGGCTGCCAATTATAACCTGACAGCATCGTATACCCTTGCCTGGACACGTCAACGCTTTCCCGGCATCAACGAAGATGCATGGCACGATGCTAAGTACGATCGCCGCCACGACCTTAATTTACAGGGCACTTATATTTTGAATAAACGCATTGATTTTGGGGCTGTATTTATCTACGCCAGTGGCAATAAGGCCACTCTTCCAACCGGTCGCTACTGGTTAATGGGTGACATTGCCAATGATTATGCCGGTGTTAACAATTACCGTATGCCAGCTTATCATCGCCTCGATGTTTCGATGAATTACAAACTACGATCAAACGTTTTTCATGAATCAATGCTTAATTTCTCCATCATCAACCTATACAGCAGAAGTAATCCTTACTTTATCTATTACCATTTTGATAAAGGAAACAAGGATTATGAGCTGAGTATAAAAGCCAAACAGGTATCCCTGTTTCCGATCATGCCTTCTATTAGCTGGCGATTTAAATTCTAATCATTGATTATGAAGATAAATTATAGAAACATAAAACGCTTAAGTTACCTGCTGATCTTCCTATGCCTGGCCTGTTCCAAAGAAATCGACATCGAACAGGTGCATTACCAACAGCAGTTGGTGGTGGATGGATGGATCGAAAATGGTCAAAAAGCAAAGGTTTTATTAACTATGAGCTCACCATTCTTAAATGATTACGATTCAGCATCCATCCGTAATACCTTTGTGAATTATGCCAAAGTGACCGTTTCCAACGACTTGGGCGAATCAGAGATACTTACTCTAAAACGTCAGGACGATTTCTTTCCACCTTTTATGTATCAAAGTATCGTTATGAGAGGCGAACCTGGTCGACAATATTACCTTGAAGTGAAGTATCGCAATAAGATTGTCACAGCCAGCACAAGCATTCCTGAGTTACCCAACATTAATCAGGTAGAACTTCAGACCGTATCCGACACTTCAATGGTGATTAATGCAAACATTGATGATCCAGGTGGGCAGTCGAACTATTATTACACGCAGATTCGCACAAAACACTTTGATACCCGCTATCACCCAAGCGGCAACCCTTTACTTAACGATCGGCTTTTTGATGGAAAAAGTCACAGTTATCAGGTCAAACGAAGTAATCAGCCCGATCCTCTTAATATTTATAGTATTGATTCTGATCGCAATCTGAAGCATGATGAATTTGCCATGAACGACACTGTATTGGTAAAAATATCCCAAATAGATAAAGCAGCCTTTGAAGTGTTAAATGGCATCTATATTGATCACTTAAGTTCAGGGAGTCCTTTTTCTTTGGTCGACCAAAAAACTGCAACGAACATCATTGGTGGCATTGGCCAATGGACGGGTTTAGCCTCTAAAAACTACCTGATCTACCATTCCAATGAATAATAAGATTTCATAGGATGTTAACTTAATTAATTTGTGAAAATCTGCGTAATCTGTGGTTTCTTTAAAATTATGTACGAATAATATATTTAGGACATTCCGGTGCATAGTAGCTGCAGCTGGTAAGTACATTTGAGATTGCACCGGTTTAATATACATAACGTGAACGTAGGGCTCCGTCATACTCCACCCTACGCTATAAAGTATCGTCCACCTTGCGGCTCTATTTTCAGCTTACTTTGAATTTTCTTTTACTCAGCGATTAAAACCATTTCCGCTTCCAGTTATAGGGATCATCAATTCCACGATTTGACAAATTACCAATTTCACAATTTCATCATTCATCCATCATAAATC
>DIYS01000164.1 GCA_002429115.1 Saccharicrinis sp. UBA6048
TTTTTTGGGAGATGGTCAACTTTATCATCCAACACCTGCAAGGCAAGTTTAATTACATGAAGATCAGACTGATTTATATAAAAGCAAATTGCACCTACAGTAAAATCACTGCAGAATTTTCATGAAAACTTACATTCTGATCGTTACAACTAAACGCGGATCTTGCCAACTCGCTCTATAATTCGAGTTTTAAATAATATCATGAAAAATTAATTTCAACCGTTAGTGGAATAATTACCCAATTTAGTCTAAAAAACCAATCCATTCATCACAAAGCAAGGATTGAGGTGAATTATACTTTTTAGTTTTTATTATCTTCGTACATCTTTCCTGACAGGTTGTTTTCCCCTTGCCCCGTTCTCACACTCTTTCCGACTGAGCGGGGCTTTTTTATTATAATTATCTAGAAGTTTTTCGAACCAATAAGTACAAAGACTAATCGCACGCTATAACAATAACCATCATCCTATGCCATCAACAATCCAGAAAGCAGAATCAGCATCCGGAAAACTGTCTGATTACAAAAACTTCTCTTTCCCGGGATATTTAAACTTTGCCTTTGCAACTTTGCTTGGAAATAAATAATACTCCACAGTACCAGAGCTACAAACAGTGCCATTGGCATTAAGAATTTCAGTATAGATATAAGCAACCTTTTCTGTGAGTTCTTTTATCCTCGCAGTTATCTTCACCTCACCAGTATTCATATACAATGGTTTATGATACTCTACATTTAATTTTTGAGTAACGCCTGCAGTATCAAGCATTGCATAGATGTACCAACTTGCTATTTCATCCATTATTGTGGCCTGAATACCGCCATGAACCACATTTTGATATCCCTCAAACTGCTTTTGCGGGTTCCAGAATGCCACAATGGAATCTCCATCTTTATAAAATTCTAAATTAAGGCCTGTTTTATTATTTGGAGAACACCCAAAACAGTTGTAATTCTCCCTGTCTCCATCAATATATGGGTTATTAATTTTCTGCATTTAGTTTATTATTAATTACATATTTAATAATTACCGCATTTTGAACAAAAATGCTAAACATTAAAACTTTTAAACTGTTTGTCACAAGCAAAGGTAAATAACTTAAACAAAAGAAAAATTGGAAAGATTTTTTGCAATTTATTTACTACTTTACAGCGAATGATTAAAAATACATGAAATGACCAGACTAATTCCTGATAAAAGCTACACCCGAAGCTATTATTGAAGTCATCTGGGAATTTTAACTGATAATATGAAATAAATTTTAAACAGATGAAATACTAATCAATTATGAGAAAATTAACCACTCTATTAATGGTAGGTATCCTTCTTATCGGTTGTAAATCAAAACGACCAGAAATGGGACCACCACAAATCCCTATTTACACAGTAAAAACAGAAAGTGTTACCATTCAAAAAGATTTCGTTGGTCAAACATACGGACTCTTCGACATTTCGATAAGAGCCAGAGTTGATGGTTACCTGGAAGGTATACATTTTGAAGAAGGAGGCCGGGTAAAGCGAGGCCAACTTTTATATTCTATCGACCCGGCTCCATTAGATGCCAAGGTTGCCGAGGCACTGAGTGTTGTAGCCCAAGCTAAAACCAATTTGGTAAAAGCAGAAAGTGACTATAACCGTTACAAACCATTGGCTGAAACTAATGCTGTAAGTAAAAGTGACTACGACGCGGCATTAGCCAGTTATGGAGCCGCCCAAGCCTCACTTGAAGCAGCTGAAGCTTCACTTGAGTATGCTAAAATACAGCAAAGCTATACCAGAATTCACTCTCCAATTAATGGTATAATCGGCAGATCGGAAGCTAAAGTTGGTGATTATGTTGGACGCGAGCCAAACCCGGTTGTTTTAAATACAGTTTCCCGTCTGGATACTATTTTAGTTCAGTTTCATTTAACGGAATTGCAGTATCTGTCATTGGCAAAATATGCCAAAGCACAACGAACCATCTCTAACACGAAAGAGCAAGAACAGCAGCCCGATATCGAACTGTACTTTGCTGATGGAAGCAAACACCCCCACTTAGGCGAAGTTGATTTCGTTGGACGTAACATTGATCCAACAACAGGAACATTGATGGTTCAAACATCATTTCCTAATCCTAATGGGCTGATCCGACCTGGATTATTTGCCCGTTTAAGGTTGAGTCTTCAAAATCAAGAAGAAGCTACTTTAATACCATCTAAATGCCTGCAAGAAGTACAGGGCGAATACAACGTATTTGTAGTTGACGCCAATAATAAAATTGAATTCCGATCTGTTGAACTTGGCGAAACTCTTCAGGACATGGTAGTAATACTTAATGGTGTTGAACCGGGTGATCGTATTGTTTTGGAAGGCATCAACAGGGTTAAAACCGGTATGGACATCGTGCCTGAAGAAAAAGAATTTAATTCAGTAAGACATAAGCAGCAATAATTATGGGAAATTTCTTTGTCAGAAGACCAATTGTAGCCATGGTTATTGCCATTGTTACCTTAATTGTTGGTGGGTTATCGACCTTGCAATTGCCAATGGAGCAATTTCCGGACATTACCCCACCAATGGTACAAGTGCGGGCCAATTACACGGGTGCTAACTCTTTAAATGTGGAGCAGTCGGTGGCCACGCCCCTGGAGCAACAACTGAATGGTGTGGAGAACATGATATACATGAAGTCAACCAATGCGAATGACGGAAGTATGTCGATCGATATCTCATTTGAGGTAGGAACAGATCCGGATATGAATACGGTATTTGCCCAAAACAGGGCATCAGCCGCCACAGCAAAACTACCTGAGGAAGTAAAACGTCTGGGTGTAACAACTCAGAAGAGTATGAGTAGTATCGTAATGGCGCTGGCTGTATATAGCGATGGACGCTACGACCAACAGTTTCTTGGTAATTACTCCATCATTAATATTCAGGACATATTAGCACGTATTAACGGTGTTGGACGGGTACAGGTAATGGGTGCCAGCGACTATTCCATGCGCATATGGATTAAGCCAGACCGCTTGTCACAGCTAAACCTTACGGTTCCTGAAATTATGGCCGCTATACGGGAACAAAACGTGATTGTTCCGGGCGGTAAGTTTGGTGCTGAACCAGCGCCTGAAGGAACTGAGCACACTTATACCGTTACATTACCAGATCGCCTCGTTACTGAACGTGAGTTTGGTGAGGTAGCCATTCGCACCAATAGCGATGGTAGCCAGGTTAAACTAAAGGATGTGGCCACCATTGAATTAGGAACGGAAAATTACAATACCGATGCACGCTTTCAAGGTAAGTCATGTGCGCTTATTACCATCTATCAATCACCGGGAACCAATGCGGTTGAGATGGGTCAAGAGATCTTGCGAACCATGGATGAGCTTTCTCTTTCATTCCCTGAAGGTGTTGAATACGATGTGGCTCTGGATGCCACAGCTCCTATTACTGCTGGTCTGAAAGAAGTGGCCATCACCCTGGTGATTGCACTTATACTGGTAATCCTTGTAGTATTCCTGTTTATACAGGATTGGCGTGCCACATTAATTCCAACAGTAGCTATACCTGTTTCTTTAATTGGTGCCTTTGCAGTCTTTCCTCTGTTAGGCTTCACCATCAATACATTGTCACTGCTCGGGCTCGTCCTTGCCATCGGTATTGTAGTAGATGATGCCATTGTGGTAGTGGAAGCCGTACAGGTGAACATTGAAAAAGGAATGGACAAGAAGGAGGCCACGATAGCAGCGATGCGCGAGGTAACAGCTCCGGTTATTGCCACTACGCTAGTACTTATTGCCGTATTTATTCCGGTAGCTTCCATGGGTGGTATCACAGGGCGTTTGTATCAGCAATTCGCTATTACTGTGGTAGTATCCGTATGTTTTTCATCGGTCAATGCATTAACGCTTTCGCCAGCACTGGCTTCTATTTTATTACGCAAACCTGAACTTCCCGGAGGGATATTAGGCAGATTCTTTAAATCGTTTAACAAGGCTTTTGATCGCAGTTCAGAGAAGTACATGAAGGTCACCAATATTGTTGCACGAAAAATCACCCGAAGCATGATATTTATCGGTGCGACCGTTGGTTTAATCGTTGTGATCAGTCAATTTGTGCCTGGTGGTTTTATTCCTGAAGAAGATCAGGGCTATTTGTTCGTTAATATTCAGTTGCCGGATGCAGCCTCACTTCAGCGTACACAAGAAGTAATGAGAGATGTAAATGACATTCTGGCCAACATCGATGAAATTGAAAGTGCTTCAGGTGCTTCCGGTTTTAACTTACTTTCGGGAAGTATGTCCACGAATTCGGGTATTATTTTTATACAACTGAAAGATTGGAGCGATCGCTTCCTAAAAGCTAACTGGCTGGCTCAAAAACTCAACTTCCTGTTCTACCAAAACATTAAAGAAGCACAAGTCTTTGCATTTGGACCTCCGGCGATACCTGGTTTAGGTAGTGGTTCTGGGTTTTCCATCATGTTACAGGACAAACAAGGAAATAGTCCTCAGTATCTGGCCGAACAAGCCAATGTCTTTATAGCAGAGGCACAAAAAAGGCCGGAAATTGCCAATATATTCACCACATTCAGGGCTAACGTACCACAGCGTCGATTGAACATCAACCGCGACAAAGCGCTTAAAGCAGGAGTTCAGTTGAATGACCTGTACACCACAATCAGTGCGTTCCTTGGAGGGGCTTATATTAATGATTTCAACCGATTTGGACGACTTTACAAAGCCTACCTTCAGGCAGCTCCTGAATTCCGTCAGGATGGCGAGAAACTGAACATGTTCTTCGTCAAGAACAAAGAAGGAGAAAGTCTTCCATTATCCTCATTAGTGACTGTAGAAAAGAGTTATGGTGCTGACTTCACCAACCGCTTTAATCTCTATCGTTCCGTAGGTCTTACAGGCTCACCAGCCCAGGGCTATTCCTCGGCACAGGCCCTTAATGCCCTTGAGGAAGTAGCTAATGAAGTATTGCCTCCGGGAATGGGTTATGAGTGGGCTGATATGTCGTACCAGGAGAAAAAAGCCAGTGGCTCGGGTAATACCGTATTTATCTTTGCCCTGATATTTGTCTTTCTAATTCTGGCTGCACAATATGAGAGCTGGTCATTGCCTTTCAGTATTCTACTGGGAACCCCATTTGCCATATTGGGTGCCATGCTGTTTGTAATGCTGGCACGTTTTGTAAGTCCGAGCTTTGAGAACAATGTATTTATGCAGATCTCATTGGTTATGCTGATAGCTATGGCTGCAAAAAATGCCATTCTAATTGTGGAGTTTGCCAAAATTAAATTCGACGAAGGCATGAGCTTATTTGATGCCGCTATTGAATCTGCCCGACTTCGATTCAGACCAATACTTATGACTGCCTTTTCATTTATATTAGGCGTATTGCCGTTGGTTGTCGCTTCCGGAGCTGGTGCTGAGGCACGCAAAGTAATGGGAATGGCTCTGTTAGGCGGAATGATCGTCGCAACAATACTCGGAGTTGTTATGTATCCGATGCTATTTGTATTTATTGGTAAACTAGCCAAGTACGAGCAAAAACGAGCTAAAGCAAACGAAAAGAAAGAAGCAAATGAAACAAATAACTAAATACCTATTGGTTTTACCCCTATTCTTTTTGCTGCTTTTTAGCTGTAAAATGGGTAAAAACTATACGAGACCAGAAATTACATCACCTGATAATTTTATTTTTTCCTATGGTGATACAACGTACAATGAAGCTCTTAAATGGTGGGATATCTTTAATGATCCGGTGCTCGACACCCTTATTAAAAAAGCACTATCAAATAACAAGGATTTATTAGCAGCCGCTCAAAATGTTGAGGCTGTCAGGCTTCAAATGGCTATTCAAAAGGCCGAACTATGGCCACAGTTTAACTATTCAGCAACCGCAGGGCGCGGTAATTTCCAAGGGCTTAAACTTCCGGAAACATCAAATAACTTTAGCGGAGTTGCACAAGCCAGCTGGGAAATCGATTTTTGGGGTAAGCTAAGGCGAATGAATGAATCAGCGAAAGCACAATACCTTGCTTCTGAGTATGGGCTAAATGCATTGCGCTTATCATTGATATCGACGGTTGCTACCACCTACTTTCAGGTTATGGAGTTTAAAACCAGAACAATAATTGCAGAACAAACATACGCCATTAGAGATAGTTCATACCTGATCATAAGTCAACGATTTGAGGCTGGCATCATCCCTGCAATAGACCTGAATCATGCACGTATCCAAAGAGCAATTGCTGCTCAGGCAATACCATTATATAAAAGAGGTACTGCCCAATCTGAAAACCTTTTGGCTGTACTTATTGGAGAAAATCCCAAAAAGATGGATCTGACAGGTAATTTAGATAGTTATTCCGAAATCCCTGCTATTCCTCCTGGTTTGCCCTCAGATTTGTTAGAGCGCAGACCTGATATTATGCAGGCCGAACAGGAATTGATTGCACAAAATGCGATGATTGGCGCCGCTCAGGCCGCTCGTTTACCATCTCTTAGCTTAACCGGAATGCTTGGTTTGGCTAGCGATGACTTAAGCACACTTACGTCTGGTGATCCGGCATGGAGTGTTAGTGGAAGTTTATTAGGGCCTATTTTCAACTGGGGCAAAAACACCAATCGGGTAAAAGCTGAAAGAGCTCGTACTGAAGCAGCAGTATATAATTACGAAAACACCATTCTTCAGGCTTTTAGAGAGGTTGAAGATGCTCTTATCTCAATTGAAACGCTTAAGGAAGAAGAGGTGGCTATCCGCGAACATGTGGAAGCAGCTATGGAAGCAGCTATCTTATCAGGCGATCGATATGATAAAGGTATTGCCAGTTATATTGAATTTCTGGAGAGTCAACGCCAGGCGTTTGAAGCCCAAATGTTTCAAACCGGTAATAAACAAGACTTGCTCGAAGCCTACATTAAGCTCTACCAGGCACTTGGTGGTGGATGGCAATAGTTTGACACTGAAGTTGTTTAAAGTTGTAGGGGGATTTCGAGAGTGACATATTGACTATCAGTGGCAAGGCTCAATTTTTAATTGCATAGCCATAGCTACGGAATAAAAATTAGCAGAAGCCAATGAAATCAAGATGTTACTCGCAGATTTTCGATATGACTTTAAACAACTTCACTAATAAAATATAACGGCGTAGATGTTTCTGCGCCGTTTTTTTATCCCCCATCGCCTACGATACTTCACTCCTGCATTGTACTGGCATACTAATATCAAAATCACAAAGGAAAAAAAGGACACGAAGTAAAGGTCTATCCATCAAGCCCAACGTGGGCGATATCTATCAGCATAGGGCGAAGTGCAACGCAGCCCTGTGTAACACACCCTATCAATAAAACCGGTGCAACCACAAATGCCCTTTTACTAAAGGTTCTAGATGATTTGTAGTGGGTAATTATAATAGTTAATCACATTTAATGTCCTCCAGCCGGACGGGCTTTTCATTTTTGGCTTGA
>DIYS01000076.1 GCA_002429115.1 Saccharicrinis sp. UBA6048
ATAATAACAAGCTTTTTGCTGTCGGGACTGTGTATTGGGAAGGAAAATGTGTTTGAATGATTTTGGCGCGTTTATGCCGAACATTTTTGTATCAAACCATGGTCGTTCACACCTTTGCTGAAGCATGTATAAAAAAGCATAGCTTTCAAAATAATCATTGATTTCCATGTTAGTAGTTTTAAAGTATATTTCTTCCTCTTTAAATCGCCAACACCTTTATTATCTGACGATAAGTAAAACAATGCAAATCATTCCAAATTATACGATTTTTTGATTTTGGACATCATTTTTTACAAAACAGACGAAAAAAAATAGAAATTATTTTTCTGAAATTGTAAGGGAAAACATCAAACTTCTACCGTATCTTTTCTTCCTCCTCCTTCAAAAAATAATAGCCCTTTCTTCTCCTACAAGGGTATATAAACGACATTCAAACATGTCGCCCTTGCATTGAGCGAAAGTTCTATTTTTCATTCTTTCGGAGGAGCGATACACTATACGGCAGAAATATTTAAAAGAGACGAATACGACACTGAATGCACCGTGTATTTTTTCTCTTGGGAGGGAGCTCTGACTATTGGCAGAAAGATGCTAAAAATAATTCACGTCCCACCAGCAATTGAAAAAACAGCAATAGTAAGTCATCATGTGCCGGCATGTTTAAATTATCCCTAAAATTGTAAAGGAGATACTCTTAATGAAGCCTTTGCTGTAGAATTAAAACACTTGATTGAAAATTCAGACATTGATTACTGGATTTTTGGACATCACCACCAAAACAGATGTGATTTTACAATAGGTAAAACACAACTATTGAGTAGTCAATTAGGCTATGTAAGACACAATGAGCATTTTGAATCTTGCAACAATTCTTCATTTATTGTTTGATTATTAATTTAATAAACTTAATACTGCACAGTAAACAAATAGGGTTTATTGTGCAAAAAACATGTTTATCAACTATTTATGGAAGTACTAAGGCAATATATAGAAACCACAATAGGAGAAGATGTACAGTTTGAGAATTTGGAGGCTGCACAAAAGGCAAAATTACCTTTTTACTTAAGCCAGACTTATCAGCTATTTGCAGCTCATTTGTATAACCACGAGCTTATTTTTGCCAAACTCATCGATACAGACAGCTTCACGGTTTCGCAGTCTACCAATAATTTATTGAAATTAAATAGTTTGCTCAATAAACCTATTGTACTCGTACTTGATGAGATTGCATCATATAATCGCCTTCGATTGATCGATAAGCGTGTAAACTTTATCGTTCCGGGAAAACAAATGTTTTTACCTGAGTTGTTTGTTGATTTGAGAGAGTCGTTTGCAAAAACACAACCTGAACAACAAAAGCAAACTTTAACGCCATCGTCACAGTTTTTACTTCTGTTTCATTTATTGAACCAGGATAGTAAATGGCATATCGAAGAAAAAACATTTAAGGATTTTGCTGAACGATTAAGCTATACAGCAATGTCAATCACCAAAGCGGCTGAAAATCTAAGGCAATTAGATTTAATTACTACTGCAGGTGAGAAAGAGAAGTATATCCGGTTTAAGCATGATAAGATGGAACTATGGAGTCAACTTGAAGAGCAAGATCTTTGGAAGACGCCGGTATTAAAACAAATTTATTTGGATGAGTTGCCACCTAACGCAGTGACACTATTTAGCAATACATCTGCTTTACCTGAATATAGCGATGTAAATCCAAGCCGTCAGGAATTTCTGGCCATGGATAAAAACAACTTCTATTCTCTGAAAAAAAGTAATGCACTAATTGAAACGAATGCGAATGAAGGCCGCTATTGTCTGGAAATATGGAAATACAATCCTGTATTATTAGCTAACCTGGTTCAAGACGAAAATTCGGTAGTTGATCCGCTTTCGTTGTACTTATGCTTAAAAAGCGAGACTGATGAGCGCATTGAAATGGTGCTGGAACAGATTAAAAAGAAATTTCTATGGTAAGAGGGCTGGCTACTTTTAAAGAATATTTCAAAGACTATTCCGATAATTATATAATTATTGGCGGATCGGCCTGTGACGTCATTATTGATGAAGCTGGTTTTGAACCAAGGGCAACAAAAGATATTGACATCATTCTAATCGTTGAGGCCTTAACTTCTGCATTCGTCAAGAAGTTTTGGGATTTTATCCGTGAATGAGAATACCAACAAAAAGAAAAGAGTGAGGATGAACGAAGATACTATCGTTTTATAAACCCGAAGAATAATGCGTTTCCACAACAGCTTGAGTTATTTTCCAAAATTCCTGATTTATTGGACTTGGAAGGAGAGCCACACTTAACGCCCATTCCTGTTGAGGATGATTTATCAAGCCTTTCAGCTATTTTAATGGATGAGGTATATTACAAGTTTACTATTGAGCAGTAGTATTGAAGAAGGAGCGCATATTGCGGCACCTGAAACACTCATCTGTTTAAAGGCAAAAGCATACTTGGATTTGACTGAGCAAAAAGCTAAAGGCGAGAGAATTGATGAACGCAATATAAGGAAGCACAAGACCGACATTTTTCGCCTGGCAGTATTGCTTCCTCCTGAGCAAAAATACGAGTTCCCAGATGGTATTAAAGCAAATTTAAAGGCTTTCACAGATGCTATTGAAAACGACCTACCGGATAAGGCCATTTTTAAGCAGATGGGGATAGGAAATACCATCCCGGCAAATAACATCTGTATGAATGGAAGCCCGTGGATTTAACCTGGGAAATTGATAAGTTCCTGTAATTCCAGAACCTCAGCACTGCTATTTTGATTATAGAAAAGTGCAATGTTATTGCTTGAGGCTCCATTTAAAGAGCTTTTGTACATTACCCCGTCAATCGTGCCATTGTTGGCAGGTTGATAAATGTATCTCAGGTATTCTGTAAATACTTGTGAGGGTATATACTCAATATGAATGCGGTCGTCTCTTTTAATTGGTTTTGTGATTTCCCAGCTAAATGAATGGAGGAATCCAATACCTTCCCAATCCGAAGGCATCCAAAAACTTGGTAAAGGAAGATTAGTCAGGTCTAAAATGGTCAAATCTGTAATGGTAGTGAATCTTCCAGCTACATGGGGTTTCTTTGTCGGGAGTCCATCAGGGCTGCTTTCCAGCATTGCCGTATCGTAATCAAAAGCACCATAAAACATGGAAATACCTGCGGGGCTCATGCGGCTTTGTTTGGCCAGATTAGCAGGAGCTGAAGTAATATCTTCAAATAAACGAACAATATCTCCATCCCTGGTAAAACGACACCTGAACACTTCAGTCCCTTTTAAAATGGTTCTGCACAGCCCGTTTTCTGATATCAAGTTTCCGAGTTCGGTTAAAATATCCATGAGCCCATTGTCTTCCGTTAAATTCTCTCCGCTGAACTCTTTTCTTTTAAAAAAGGTAAAACGTTGCTCGTGCATTACCATCCGGGCAAACATTTTCCACAAAAACGACAGCTCCTGCCCCTTAGTCATCATGTAAGGGGCATGCTGTATCCAGTCATCATACAGAAAACATGCTTCAATATCTTTATTAAGCTTTTCATCATCTGCCACCAGCTCCAATTCGAACAGTAACTCTCTTGCACTCTCAAAATGTATGGCAAAAGCAGGAGTAACAAATCCTCCAACGCGTTTAAAGCCCGGTATTTCTTCATCCTTGTCATCATAAAATGAGCTTTCCAGATATAAGGCTTCGTCTCCGGGATTACCATAATGACTGGTGATTCGCGTCATGACATATTCCATAAAATCATGTATGTCTATAACCCGGGTATTACTGCCACAATAACTGCACTGGCCTGGTTGGGCATTGTCCAGAATGTATTGCTTTAGGTAAGTATCATCAAAGTGCTTACTGCAGGTGTATTTTTCACCCAGCTGCGGAAGTGTAAAACCTCTTAATTCATCTTCCATCCATGCTTGTTTTACCTGTCCCATAGATTCTGCGTTATATAGTAAGAAACAATATTAATAAATTATGATGCAAAACTGGTAGCAATGGGCCTTTTTATGCCATTATAAAGCCATAAGCAACACTGCTCCCAACTCCCACAGCTTCCAATGAAAACTCCCTTTAGCTTCACAGCTTAAACATCAAAATTCGATTGAAATGCAACAAGAAGACGATTTAAGAGGCTTGGCAAAAGTAATGGACTTTATGCGGGCACTGAGCATTATTATTGTGTTGATGAACATGTATTGGCATTGTTATTCTGCACTATGGGAACAGGGATTCAATGTTGATATAGTAGATAAAATATTGCTGAATTTTAACCGAACAACCGGGGTATTTAAACATACGTTCTACACCAAACTATTTGCAATAATCTTTCTGGCTTTATCGTGCCTCGGGACAAAAGGTGTTAAAGAAGAAAAAATTACGTGGCCCAAAATTTATGCATTCCTCACTATTGGGCTAATTCTTTTTTTTATCAATTGGTGGGTATTCAGTTTACCACTGCCCGGCATAACAAATGCAACAATTTATGTATTTACCATGTCAACAGGCTATCTCTGTCTTTTGGTTGCAGGAGTATGGATGAGCCGACTCCTGAAAAACAACCTGATGGATGACGTTTTTAACGTGGAAAATGAATCCTTTATGCAGGAAACCCGGAGAATTGAAAATCAATATTCAATTAACCTGCCTACACGTTATTACTTTCAAAAAAAATGGAACAATGGTTGGATTAATGTGGTCAATCCATTTCGGGCATCCACCGTGCTGGGAACCCCGGGCTCTGGTAAATCTTACGCAATAGTAAACCAATACATTAAACAGCAAATTGAAAAGGGTTTTTCGCTCTACGTATATGATTTCAAGTTCCCCGACCTTTCTACAATTGCCTATAATCACCTGCTCAATAATCAGAGAGGTTATCAGAAAGTACCAACATTCTATGTAATAAATTTCGATGACCCGGCACGTTCTCACCGTTGCAACCCGATTAATCCCGG
>DIYS01000125.1 GCA_002429115.1 Saccharicrinis sp. UBA6048
AGCTTTAATCCAAATGTTTTTTCAAGTTTTTTGAAGTTATTTTTTATCGCTATCGCTTAAAAAAAACCTACTTCCAAAACTTTACCAAAACCCTTCTCAACACCTTGCAAATCCCATGCTTTGACTAGCTCAACACAGGCAACCTTTGTTGTTTTTGCGGCTGCAAAGATAAAGGTTTTTATTTCTAATTTCCAAAACTATTTTTAGAAAAAAATTTAAAGCTTTTTTTTTGACAGGAAAGCTAAGTTATTAAACCTCCTTTCACTTGTCAAGTCTTTTACCTTTCATCATGTATCCGTAAGCGCCGAAACCCTTACCAGCTCTGCTTTTCATGAGAAGCGTTTTTCTCAAAAGCGGGTGCAAAATAAGGGCGTTTTTTTTACACTTCCAAATTTAAAAGTGGGATTTTTTGAAGGGATATTTAGCCATGGAGACTTAGAGGCTGATTTGGTGGAGGTTGGAGGGGTGAGTTTATTTGATAAAAAATAAAGGATGCACTTACAGCGCACCCTTTATACTATATAGGCAAAATTCTTTTCCTAGTGTTTATGTCCGGAGCACCCACTGCAACATGCTTTTTTCGAATGCGTGTGTTGGTCACCTGACTTTGCATCTACAGCTTTAAAACCTAATTTATCGAATGCTTTTACCAAATTCTCGTTAGTAGTCTTATCAGCTCGGTACTTTACGGTAACTGTTTGTTCGTCCATATTAACATTAAGGTCTTTCACTCCTTTCTCAAAAGGAATATTCTTAGTTATTTTATTGGCACAACTCTGACAGTCCATAGCTACATTATAAGTAACTTCACACACCTGCTTCTTCTTATCATCGGCATAAGTATTCACAACGAACAATACCATAACAATAAATACTAGTAATTTTTTCATGATTATATAAATTTAATAAGGTTATTATTCTCTATCTATAGAAAAGCGGAGTCCAAAATAAAAACGTCTTCCATTTATTGGCCCCCAAATTAATGAACTATCAAAATTATCCCCAAACGGATCATCACCAGCAATAATTGGATTATCCTGTTTAAAGTTCCCCAGATTCTCAACTCCAACATAAATATTCCACGTTCTAAAATATTTAGTGACTTGGGTATTTATAATCTGATATGGGTCGAAAGTATCCGGACGTTGATATTCTACAGGATTATCTGCTGTTGATGGCACACGTCCTTTACCATTAAACTGAGTGGTAAAGTCAAACTGCCATTTTTTTAATGGTGTGGCATAGGATAAATTAACTAAACCTTTTGTTCTACTTATCAATGGTCGATCTCTCAATTCATCATTATAAGTGGCTTTAACATCATTCAAACGCCAGGCAGCTACCAGATCCAAACCTCGCAATAATTCGTATTTACCTTCGATCTGAACATTATTAGCATACGATTTCCCATTCAGGTTGTAAAAATAGACAGCATCGATACTCTGATCTATATCCACTACCAATTGATTTTGAAAATCCGTTCTGTAATATTCAAGATTCAGCGTTAGTTCTTTCCCAGCTATATCAAAGTACTGTGTGATGTTTGCCCCATAATTCCAGGCATCCTCCTGATCCAAATCATCTGCAATAATTATATCTCTGGAACTAGCTAACAAATAACTATTTTCGGCCAGCACATTAGGCGTGCGATAGCCCTTACCAGCGGAAGCTCTTATTATTGTGTTAGGTGTAATGTTATACTTTGCATGTAAACGCGGCGTAAATATAGTTCCATAGTTATTGTGGAAATCCACGCGAGCTCCGGCAATAACCGTTAATTTTTCCGGTATATTATAGGTATACTGAAAGAACGCGCCCGGTACGATTTCATCACGTCTTAACACTTGTTTATTATCAGAATCCCTGAAATCCAACATCAATAATTCATCAAACTTATCTGTCTGAATACTGGCACCAGCAGTATATTTACTATTCTCATGCCCAATAATTGATTGAAACATTAAATTGGCATAAAAGGAATTTTGCTCTGCATCGTACAGCTTTCTTCCATAAAAGGAGTTTTGCTCATGATACGAGTAGTTAGCAACCAATGCAATATTGGTATTATCACTAAACAAATAGCCGGCTTTATAGAATCCCTCGTAGCGTTTTGTATCAATGTTGATACCATACAATTGCTCTGGCGATCCAATATTTTGATCCTGAGGATTACTTCCATTAAATCCCATCTGCCCACCTAGTCTATTCTCATCCAGAATTTTAAAGCCAATTTGTGAGGTGAAGCCTTTTTTATTGTTATAATCCCAACGGTTAATAAAGTTAAACTGCTTCAGCAAGGGTTCATCGCGAAAACCATCGTCATTATCATCCGTTGACTTTTGATCTTCAGAATAATGTGCAAGAATGGCGGTGGTTAATTTATCATTCAAATGTATAGAACCATTGACATTACTTTCCCATCGTCCAGTGTGATTGGCATACATATTCACAAAGAACTTTTCGGAATTAACCGGCTTTTTATACTCTACATTTATTTGTCCGGTTAGGGCCTCATAACCATTAACAACCGTAGCTGTACCTTTTGAAATCTGAATAGATTCCATCCACGCTCCCGGTATATAGTTAAGGCCATAAAGTGTTGCCAAGCCTCTGAAATTCGGCAAATTCTCTGTCATCATCTGTACATAATTGCCTGATAAGCCTAACAACTGAATTTGTTTTGCTCCTGTGGCTGCATCAGCATAGGATACATCAACAGATGCATTGGTTTCAAAACTCTCACTCAGGTTACAACAGGCCGCCTTACACAACTCAGCACCGGTGATATTAACCTTTGTCAACGGATCCATACGTGACATATGCGTACCCGCCTTCTTTCCGGCAACGGTCACTTCATCCAATTGATCACTTTCCAGTACAATAGCCACGCGTTTATCATTTTCAACCACCAGAGTATCGGACTTATACCCGATATAACTTACAACCAATTGATTGAACCCAGTAGGATGCTCCAACGTAAATTCTCCATTTACATCGGTAATAGCACCTGTTTGTGTGTTTAGCCAATACACATTTGCTCCAACCAGCTCAATTTCTTTACCATTTTCATTGGCTTTTACCACACCGGAAATCTCTTTACTGGCTTGAGAAAAAACGGAGCCAGAAAAAATTAATAACAATGCTGTTATTATTAAAATTCGATTCATCATAAATTAAAGTAATTCTAAAGTATTAAATCTGTAAATAAATTAAATACAGGGTAGGATTTTTCGATCAAGATCTATCGCAAATAGTTAGATAGGCCTCGATTCATTTAGAAAATGATAAATCAAAGAAGAAAAACGCAATTCAACTCCGGCGAAGGCTCATCGGGTATTTTTTGAATTACGCTACAATACTGTTTTGTATTATTATTGGGGATTAAATAATCATTTGCAAAAAAAGTGTTCCAGAACAATTCAATGTTGGCTGCTACAAATTGAAAAGATACTACTGGAGTTTTCCCTTCAAAATCAGCCTTTTTAAATTGATGCTGACATGTGCTGTCTTCATCATGCGAATGACTGGCATTATGCTCACTACATGACTTACAAGGCTGTTCACTATTGCAATCACAGCAGTCGTGCTGGTGAGAATGAGCCGTTGTAATGACGGTTGTTATAATCTCATCTTCATTACATCCTAAACAATAATGCTTAAATACATGTATACCAAATATCGATGGTAAAATGCTCAACATCACCACGACACTTATGACTTTGTATTTAAACTTCATTTTGCTCATTATCGCAAACCAAATAAAAAACACATTCACCACCAAGGAAATTAACGATTTTAACAAATGATTTACATCACTGAATTACCGAAACTACTAATCCAGACATTACCTTTGCATCACTATTATGAGCACTTTATTTATATATAATCCTACCTGCGACATGGCCGTTGAAAATGGCACCTTTAGCTATATGCCATCGAAACTGCTTAAGCAATTCGAAAGTGAAATCAGTCCTTTGATGTGCATTATTGCTACAGCAAATGATACGGTTTATTATCCTTTGGACGATCCGGAAGAATTTATTGCCTTTTGGAGGCAAGCTGGATTTGAGCTACCTCAACTAACAGGGATCGAATCGTTAAATGAAAAGCAGTTTGATACTGTTTTCCCATGGGGATGGAGTCAATTAATTGAAAAGAACTTTAATAAATACAGGATAGACGATAGAGGAAAGGCAACCGACAAGCAATCATACAAAAAAGAACTTCACAGCCGGCTGACCAGCTTCAACATCACAGAACGATTGGCTACAAAACAACTTGCTCCTATTGTATCAATACCACAATTGCCGTTAAAGATTACATCTATACAAGAGCTTAATGAAATCTTTCTTAAAGAAGATTCCGGTATTGTTGTAAAAACGCTTTGGAGCTCATCAGGAAGAGGGTTGATATTTATTCGTAATCAAAAACAATTTGACGATGCCTGCAATTGGGTTAATGCTCAGCTTAAAAAGAACCAATTTGTTATTGCAGAACCTATATATAATAAAGTACAGGATACCTCGCTTCAATTTTACATTCATCCGAACAAGAGCTATGAGTTTTTAGGCATCAACTATTTTGATGCTGATGAGCAAGGAAAGTTCAATAAAGAATATCTTCACACGCCTGATTCAATAAAGCAATTTACTGAAAACGATGACTGGATCAATGAGACTTCAAATCATATCATTGAATCATTTTCCGACCTCAACATTCATAATTCTTATCAGGGGCCAATTGGTGTTGATGCCATGTTTATTCTCAACAAAAAGAAAGAAATAGAATTCTATCCCTTTGTAGAAGCCAACCTAAGGTGCAATATGGGTTATGTCAACTTATTCATTAAAAAAATGATCACAGAGCAATCGAAAGGCACCTGGCAGATTAGTCACTTTAGCAAATCAGAAGCTATGGAATTCTACAATACAATGCTTCGTGAACACCCATTACAAATTAAAGATAATCTGATTTATAAAGGCTTCTTTCCACTAACGCCTTTCACAACGGACACACGGTTTGCCGCCTGGGGACATGTAGAGTAAATAAGCCATAAGAGAATGAGCTATAAACAACAAAGCCTCCATAAAGGAGGCTCAGTTGAAATATGTATTCTCTATTTTTTATAAAGCAATAAGGCCGAATACGTCGCCACTCCCTGATCAGAGTGTCCATTGAATTTTATATCAATCAAGTTATCGGTTGTTATCTTTTCTTTATTAATAAACTCATTAATCTGATCATCTAGCGATTGGTCAAAATCATCGGTCCCAGTATATTGAAAATGCTTAGTTAAAATTTTACTCATAACACCTCTTTTAAAATTCTACATCGGTTTTTGATGTACTACGAGAGAGTTTGAGATAGGATTCAATATGACAATCTTTTTTTGACCAAAGACCAAAAATATTACTGCTGTAGCTGCATCCAGTTTACGAACAAATCGAACTGTCGTTGATGCTCTCCAATCCACAATAACACCTCCGGATTATACTTACTACTTGAAATAAAGTAACTATAGGCTTCGGCATGACCAGCTCTGAATAAGCGTGTAAAAAAATCGACGTAATGAATATCGAAGAAATCCATCTCTCCAGACTGAACATCATTAAGCATCGTTAGCAAAGCTATTGTTCGGTCTACGAATTTTGGCAAGTCCTCTTCATTATTTACATCTGTTTCCCGGGCAATGGCATTCAGCTTCGATTCCGCAACTTCTAACCCGGACACCTCAACATGCTTACTGACAGGCCTTCGTTGCGTTTGTCTCTGAACCATAGCTACATGCCAGCGCACCTGTAAATCTTCCAGCAAATCTCTTTTTTTCAGTTCATCACTCTCAATAAGTATACAGTAATACAGCGGTAACATCGATTTTAACACCTGATCCTGTTGCTTTTTAATATCCGCCAACATCAAGTGTCCTGCAATATGACTCTTATTGAGGCTTAAACTTTTTACCAATTCAGATTCAGCAGCCTGAACATCTCCAACCTTCTCGTAGCTCTTTGCCAGGTTATAGTGCAACAAGTATTCATCCGGATGTTGTTTAATGGCTTTCCTGTATTCTTTGATGGCTTGTTTCGATTTGCCATTATGATCGAGTACACTGCAATAAATAAGGAGGGCATCAATCCAATACTCATCCTCATAACCTAAGACGATCCGACTATAATATAATGCCTCATCAAAATCATTAATCATCAAGTAAGTATATGCCAACTCATAATGTGCTTCCACATTTTTCTTATCAAAAACAATTGCCTGCTTATACTTATTAATAGCATCTTCATACAATTCGTGTGCATGCAATGCCCTTCCCTGCTTTAAAAGTTTCTCGACTTCACTTTGCTGAGCTGATACCTCAAACAGGCCCAATAACAGAACGGCCAATAATATATATCTCATGTTGTAATGATAGACTTTTATTTTAAACCCATCAAGCTTTTTCAACAAGAGAAAGTTGTTTAACGCCTTTTAACAATTACATTAATTAATTCTGAACGTTTTTAACACCGCTTCTACCTCACGCATATACATAGCCTTATCCGGCTTTGCCGGCGCATATACATAGGCACTCAACATAACCAATTGATTATTTTCTTTATCCTTATAGTAATAGTCAATAAACGGACCACCCATAAAATCGCCCTGAACTTTCCAGAGTCCGCGCAGTTCAGTCCATTGTTTACCTCCAAATTTTGTTTGACGAACAGAAACCGGGTACTGCTCTTCTGTGGTCATAAAGGAACCACTTACCTCTCCCGGCACTTCTTTTCTCAGTATATTGTTTCGGAACCTCAAAAGCGATCGGGAACTATTATCTGAAATGGAATCAAGCGGGTATTGATAAATAAATACACCCAACTGACTGCCCAGCCGTTGTGCATCTATCCAGGTAAATTGGCCATGCTGTTTCTTCAGGTGAAATCCTCTCGGGAAGTACAATGAAAATGGATACATCTGTTTTACATGATCAACCGTTTCCTGCTCATACAATTCAAGGTATGACTGAGCCATGGCGTTGATATCTCCATTGTAAAAGAACCCTTTTATTTTAGGCCATTTTTGAGCAAGCAGCTTCTCCATATCGTCGGATGACTTAACGATTACCTCCGCCACACATTGTTTCTGTGCCCATTCATTTTTCCGATATTCAACACGGTTCGTCAATTCATTTTCGCGAATAGAAATCAATAAAATATTACGGTAGGTTCGAAAGTGTCTTTGAAATTGATCATAGCCAATCCTGGTCTTACGAAATATCCTTTCAGACTGGGGCAATGCAGGGAATTCATCTTCAAGCACTTGCTGCAATACAAATCCGGCCTCTGAATTCCAGCACTTATCATCAACGACTACCAATACTTCACCAGGTGATCCAATAGCACGGGGCTTATATGCGGATGACTGATCAGAACATGCTCCAATGATTATTACAGACAAAACAATTGTAAAGACTAAAAATATGACGCGATTATTAATATAGATGTACGATTTCATGGCTTTTTTCATTTTGAGTTAGAAGAATCAGCACCGGGCAAAGCTTTTAATATTGCTTAATCTTTAGGCACGGATGAAACAACTGTTTACAAACTTCAACCGGTGCTGGTATATATAAAAATTGGTTTGAAGAGTTCTTTTTATACTAACACTCAACGGATCGCGGACGAATTAATTTAGCACAAAGTTTACAGGAATAGTAAAGGCGACACGAACCGCCTGATCTCTTTGTTTGCCGGGCGTCCATCTAGGCATGGCAGAAACAACTCTCATCGCTTCTTCGGCAAGTTTTGCATGTGGGCTTCGTACCAACTCCACTTCCACCACATCTCCGAGTTTATTTACAACGAATGCTACAAACACTCGCCCTTGAATACCTGCCTCTGCACAAATGGCCGGGTACCTGACATTCGAAGCAATAAATCTGAACAATTCACTTTGTCCACCTGGAAATTCTGGCATCTGTTCTACAATATGAAAGGTTTGTGCTACCTCATCCTCTACGCCCATCTCCGGGATTTCAATTATGTCTTCAAAGGGATCGGTATAATAATCCTGTTCTTCTAAAGGCACATCTACTACATCAGGTACAATTTCAATATCTGCTAAAAACTTCTTTGGCTTTGGTAATTCTACTTTCTCCTCTTTTCTGGTTGTAATCGGCATTTCCTCTTCCTCTTCGAAATATGGATCATCGATAACAGTATTAGCAACGATTGTTGAAGAACTGCCCCACTCAAAAGCAGCTAAGGACGCTGCTAAAGCAATTATTAAACCCAATTGAAAAAAGATACCTCGTTTTCTTTCCAGGTCGGCGTGTTTATATTTTTTTGCTTTCATGACGATGTGTTTATAAGGTTAATAGTGTTCGTTGCTAATTGTAGTTCAAGCTGTGTTCCAAAACTTAAATGCGTCATCATTTCAGCTTCAACACGCACCCTATTTCACTAACTGAATGCACTTTACAATTTCCAAATAAATTTTCAAATTAGATTTTGATAGTGAAAAGTCATCGTACGATTCGCCCGTCTGGGCGTAAATGCGCATTTTATACCACATGTATTATTTAATAGCTGATTAGTTTTTAGGCAGCAGGCAGTAGTTTAAAGCGTATATCTTTAAATATCACAACAGAACTAAGATAAACACTCAAATTATTCACTTCTAACAATCAGTAACTTACAAAACCTTAACGAACCATTGTTATTGAAGGATTCGAACTACGGCATAAAAAAGCCGGCCGTTCATTTTTCGACTTTATAGATCGAGGTTGCAGGGTCAATTGAACGGACCGGCTCTTTATTGAAAAAATAAGGATGATGAAAGAACGTTTTCTTCCATTTAAAACATTAAACTGTAATCACAATACAAATACAAATTAGTTAAACATTACTGCTACTGCAGCATAAATCGAACAGGAACGGTGAATGATACCTTTACAGGTCTTCCTCGCTGCTTTCCTGGCTTCCAGTTTGGCAGGCTTTTTACAACCCTCATGGCTTCACGTTCCAAATTTGGATCAGGTGCACGGTAGGCTTGCACATTTGTCACCTCTCCTTTCTCATTAATCACAAACCTGACGCTTACAGTTCCTTGAATTCCATTCTCCTGGCATATTACAGGATAATTAACATTGCGAGCGATGTATCTCAACAAAGCAGCTGTTCCACCGGGAAATTCAGGCATATCTTCAACTACAAAGAAAATTTGCTCCTCTGAAGGCTCTTCATCCATTTCCAACTGACTAAAATCCAAATCCTGATCCAGGTCGGTATCTTCAATTTCTAACTCCTCGTCGAGCTCTACATCATTCTCCACAATTTCCAATACATCGATTGCTCTTGGTGGAGGTGGCGGAGGAGGTGGCTTTATTTCTTTTCGCCTGGTAATAGGCGCTACCTCTTCTTCCAGAACTTCTTCATCGACCATAGCCAATAAACTATTATTAACATCCACACTACTCCATTCAAATGCAACCAATATTGCACCAAGTGACAGGATTAATCCAATCTGAAAAAACAAAGATCGTTTTCGTTCCAGGTCTGCTTTTTTTGTCTTTTTAATTTCCATAGGCATTTCTTTAAGGTTATACTTCTTTTCGAATGCACCTCTCCATGGTGAGGTAATAATTATGGCATTCTAAAAGTCAATGCCTATGCCAAAATAAATCACCCCAACTCTCACAAAGCTCACTACACACTGACTACATGACTCTTACACGAGTCAAACTTTTCAAAACAACTATAGAAGAAGCCCATTAAGCTAATTACAATCGCGCCCAATTGGGCGAATACATGCAAATGATTATCGACTAAAAAGATTAATTTTGCACATCATAAACCAAGGGAAATAATGAGCTCATCGATACATCCGGATTATAATCAATATTTGAAGGAAGCACTTAATTCATTTGTTAAGAGCATGAATCATGCAGAATTTAAGTTGGTGATTACCGATGAGCAGTCAATTATTCAGCAAGTTCATGGACAATTAAACTTCACAAAAAAACTGAGCCTACAAGAAGGACAGAACTGGGCCGTCATTGAAGAGCGCATTCAGTGGAATGAATCGACGAGAAAGAATGGCATCATTCGATTTGGTAATGAAGTATACAACCTGGTGAAGCATACCAATACCACGGACGAATTATTTAATCTGTATATAATCAGCTCCATTGATATTGATTTCTCATGGCTCAACATTGCCGTATCAGCAATTAACAATTCAATAATCGCGCAGTTTAAGGACATAAATCTGCAAAAGCAGATGGATACCACCCATCAGTTTACTTTTGCCATGATGAATGCCTTAAAAATTGGGGTTATTTCAGTGAGTATAGAAGGAGAAATTAAGTACGCGAACAACCTGGCTTGTAAATGGATCAATATTCGCCGGCGCGATTTATTAAAAATCCCAATTAAAAAACTGATTCCAAACTGGAATAACATCTACCAGCTTGTCAGCTCTGGCGAAACCTTTGTTAACGAAGAAATTGCCATTGCTACCAAGGACAGCAAAACAAAGTTTAATGTCACCGTCACCCCTATACTCGACCAATCGCATTCAAAACTTATAGGGCTTGTCATCGCCATCCGTGAGCTAGAAAACATCTACCATCTGGTTAATAAATATACCGGTATGCAGGCGCGCTTTACCTTTAAGGACATCATTGCCAAAAGTAAGGTCATGCGCAAGTTGGTTGACTACGCTAAAAATATATCCGACAGCCCATCCACAGTTTTGATCGAAGCTGAAAGTGGCACTGGGAAAGAGGTGTTTGCGCAAAGCATTCATAATGCCAGCAGCAGAAAGGAAAATGGTTTTGTAGCGATCAACTGTGCTGCCATTAGCGACAACCTGATCGAAAGTGAACTGTTTGGATACGACGATGGAGCATTTACCGGCGCAAAAAAAGGCGGCCATCCCGGTAAATTTGAGCTAGCCAATGGTGGTACACTTTTTCTTGATGAAGTTGGCGATATGAAACCGGAAGTTCAGGTTAAACTACTACGTGCCATACAAGAAGGAGCCATCACTCGATTAGGCGGCGAAAAAACAATTCCAGTGGATGTTCGAATAATTGCGGCCACTAATAAAGATTTAAAATCGGAGGTAGAACATGGTAATTTCCGATTGGATTTATTTTACCGCCTGAGTGTTATCCCATTAAAAATACCGGCATTAAGAGAACGAATGGAAGACCTTCCTTCATTAATTCGGTTTTTTCTAAATAAGAAATCAGTTCGTTTGCAAAAGCAGGTTCCACAGATCCGCTACTCTACGCTGCAACAATTTTTAGAATACAACTGGCCTGGCAACATCCGGGAGCTTGAAAATGCGATCGAACAATATGTCATCCTGGATGGCAACGTTGACTTTGAGAACTTAAAAAAAATCCACACATCACTACCAGTACAAATAGAAAAGCAGGTTAGCACCTCTACTTCCTCACTTTCACTCACTTCTATACAGGAAATGGAAAAGGAGTTAATCCTTAAAACCCTTAAGCACTTTAATAATAACATGACGCAATCTGCCAAATCGCTTGGCATTAGCAGGAACACCCTCTATCTTAAATTAAAGGCTTACAAAATCCAATAATAAGACTGTCTTATTTTAGTACAATGGATTAATTTAGTACATATGCGTCGTACGATTGTATTATTTTAGTACAACTTACTACTTCACTCTTTCCTCTAAGTTAAAAGCAATTACCTCTAACGCCTCATTTACTGACAATTACATTTTTTGGCACTTCTTTGGTCTTCCTACTATCAAAC
>DIYS01000118.1 GCA_002429115.1 Saccharicrinis sp. UBA6048
GATACTGATAACTGGATGTGGCCTCGTCACACTGGTGATTTCAGTATGTTCCGTGTTTATTGCGGTCCTGATGGAAAACCAGCTGAATACTCAAAAGACAATAAGCCATATAAGCCAGCTCACCATCTGCCTGTTTCATTGAAGGGTGTGCAGATGGATGATTATGCTATGACCATTGGTTTCCCGGGTTCTACGGAGCGTTACCTTACTTCATGGGGTATCGAAGAGCGTATGGATATCATTAACCAGGCACGTATTAAGCCTCGTGGTGTAAAGCAGGATATCTGGCAAGCGGATATGCGTGCTGATGAAAAAGTAAATATTCAGTATGCGTCTAAGTTTGCTCAAAGTGCCAATTACTGGAAAAACAGTATTGGAATGAACAAAGGTTTAGAAAACCTGAATGTGGTTGATAAGAAACGTGAGCTGGAAGCAGAATTTGCTAAATGGGTAGCATCAAATAAGTCAAATCAGGCGAAATATGGTAATGTATTGGCCGAGTTGGAAAAAGCTTATGCGGATCGTGAGCCTTACATTGAGGCACTTTCATTCCTTCAGGAGTGCCAGCTACGTGGAGCTGAAGTATTTTATTTTGCTTACAAAGCCTCTGGTTTAGAAAAAGCTTTGGAAGAAGGCAATCAGGAGCGTATTGATCAAATTACAAAAGCGTTAAAAGCTGAAGGTGAAGTATTCTTTAAAGATTATTATCCTGAGACTGACCGTAAAGTAATTGGTGCTTTATTAAAGATGTATAAAGAGGGTATAGATGCAGAATTCCACCCTTCATTCTACTCTTTTGTTGATAAGAAGTTTAAAGGTGATTTCCAGAAGTTTGCTGACAATGTTTTCAGTAAATCAGTCTTTATGGACCAGGATCGTTTCAATGCCTTCCTTGAAAATCCTTCTTTAAAAGTACTTCAGAAAGATTTAGCATTTATTGCCGGTGTGTCTTCTATTGAGAAGTACCGTGAAATTAAATCAAAAGAAGCGGCTAGTACTGTAGCTATCGATAAAAACAATCGATTATTTATTGCAGGATTGATGGAAATGCAGCCAGAGAAGGTGTTCTATCCGGATGCAAACTTTTCTATGCGATTATCATATGGTAAAGTAGGCGATTATGAGCCTAAAGATGGTGTATTGTACAAGCACTATACAACCATTGAAGGTATTATGGAAAAAGAAGATCCTGATAACTTCGAGTTTGAAGTTCCGGCGAAACTGAAGGAGCTTTGGAAAAACAAAGACTATGGTCAGTATGCTGATGCAGAAGGTTACATGCCAGTTTGTTTTACAACTGACAATGATATTACTGGTGGTAACAGTGGTAGCCCGGTAATCAATGCGGAAGGTCACCTGTTTGGTTTGGCCTTCGACGGAAACTGGGAAGCAATGAGTGGAGATATTGCTTTTGAAACTGAACTACAGAAGTGTATTAATGTTGATATCCGCTACGTACTATTCATTATCGACAAGTTCGGTGGAGCAACAAACTTAATTGACGAAATGACTTTGGTTAAGTAATAAATCAAAGTTCAAGAAGATATAATAAAGAGCTGCTGACGAAAGTCGGTGGCTCTTTTTGTTAAAATTGCTTAAAAGAGCGCTAAGTCATAGTATTCCGCATTATAAACTAGTAGTTTCGTCAGCTTACAAAAAAACTAACTTGGATTAATGCGCTTTATTGGATATATATTAGTAGTTGTTGTTTGTATTCTGCCGTTATCGTCAAAGGCAGATGAGGGGATGTGGTTGCCATACTTGCTGAATGATAAGCAAATTGATGAATTACAACATAAGGGATTGTCAATTCCGTTCGAATCCGTTTATAGTCATTCAAAATCATCACTTAAAGACGCTATTGTAGCGCTGGACGAAGGTGCTTGCACCGGCGAGTTTATTAGCTCTCAAGGTCTTTTATTGACCAATCATCACTGTGGTTATGGCGAAATACAGCAACATAGTTCAGTAGCGCACAATTACCTGAAAAATGGGTTTTGGGCAAAAAGTAAGAGTGAAGAGCTACCTAATCCTGGTAAAACTGCAACCATCTTAATAGAAGCACACGATGTTACTTCGCGCATTAATACCTTGTATGAAGCACCAAGAAGCCAACGTGCTGCTAAGATCGATAGCGCCATCGCGTTAATAGAAACCGAGTATCAAGAAAAGACAAAGTTAGAAGCTAAGGTGAAGAGCTTTTTTAGTGGTAACCTTTACCTGGTGATGCTAACCAAAACATTTAAAGACGTCCGTTTAGTTGGAACGCCGCCTTCGTCTATAGGTAAATTTGGTGGAGATACTGATAACTGGATGTGGCCAAGACATACCGGTGACTTTTGTTTCTTCAGGGTGTATTGTGCGAAAGATGGATCGCCGGCCGAATACTCAAAAGATAATGTGCCATATACACCCAAGCAACATCTGAAAATTAACCTGGGAGGTGTTAAAAAAGGTGACTTCGCAATGACGCTGGGCTATCCGGGACAAACACAACGCTTTCTTTCTTCATTTGGAGTCAATGAAATATATGAGGTCATTAATCCGATTGTAAGTGAGGTAAGGGGTATTAAGCAAGATATCTGGGAAGCTTCGATGCTGAAAAATGAGGAGATCGACATTAAATATGCCGCTAAGTTTTCAGAATCGAGTAATTATTGGAAGTATGCCATAGGCCAAAATAAAGGACTCGATAAACTGAAGATAATTGATCAGAAGCAGGCTCAGGAAGAAAAATTTACACAGTGGATAAGTAATGATACATTACTTTCGGGTAAGTACGGTAAAACATTATCCTACATTGAAGCATCATACATCTTAGGCCGTAAATTAACACAGGCAGAAATCATCGGGCAGGAAACAATGCTTGAAGGCTCTGATCTTGTCAATTTTGCATTACAAATATCATCAGCCTTTATGGAGTTGTATGAATTTCAGGAAGGATCTGATGAGTTTAATGAGAAACTAGAGGCTGGTAAAAAAACAGTTGATAATTTGTTTAAAGACTTTGATGCAACACTTGATAAAAAAGTGTTTGAAAGTATGCTGAATTATTATTTAAAGCATACACCCAAAAATATGCGTCCGGATGAAAAGGAGTTGCTGGGTAAGAAATATACAGGCGATGTTGAAGGATATACCAAGTGGCTGTATAAAGAAACTTTGATGACGGATAAGCAGGCGGTAATGGAATTGATCAATAGTGGCGATGAAGACAAACTGTTTGATGATCCGGCGATAAAATTTGCTTATAAAGTATTGGCACATCTTTACCAGTTGGGTGATGTGCACAGCAAGCTAAACGAACAATATGATGAGGCACAGCGTCTGTTGATTGATGGCTACATGAAGTACAACGATAAAGTACTGTATCCTGATGCCAATAGTACTCTTCGACTGTCATACGGAGTAGTGGGTGATTATGAACCAAAGGATGGGATTGTGTATCACTATAAAACCACTTTAGGTGGAATCATTGAAAAGGAGAATCCTGAGGATGTTGATTTTGTGGTGCCGGAAAAGCTGAAGGAATTGTATGCCAGTAAAAATTACGGGAACTATGCCGAGGCGGATGGAAAAATGCCGGTGTGCTTTATTACTAATAATGACATAACTGGTGGTAATAGCGGAAGTCCGGTGTTGAATCATAATGGGGAATTGATCGGTGTTGCATTCGATGGTAACTGGGAAGCGATGACCGGTGATTTAGCCTATGAGGAAAAACTGCAAAAATGCATATGCGTCGATATTCGTTATGTGCTGTTGATAATGGATAAGATGGCAGGGACTGATAACCTGATTGCAGAATTGGAATTTGTTAATTAGACGCCATAGCATTTAATTTCATGCTATATTTACCATTCAGAAATCAGTTTTTCAATGGCCAAAAATAAATTCTACGTCGTTTGGGTGGGTGCTAAACCAGGTATCTATTCGAGCTGGGCAGAGTGTCAGCTACAAATAAAAGGATTCCCTGCAGCTAAGTACAAAGGCTTTGCCACGCGTGCAGAAGCAGAAGCTGCTTATAAAGGGAGACCAGTAGATTTTATTAATTCGGGCAAGGGAAGTGCTAATACCACCCGCAACTCGTTTAATTCCAAAAGTAACATCATTCAGAATAGTATAGCTGTTGATGCAGCTTGCAGTGGTAATCCAGGCGTTATGGAATATCAGGGAGTATATACCAAAGATAGCCGGCAGCTGTTCCATCAGAAATTTCCGCTTGGAACTAATAATATTGGTGAGTTTCTGGCACTCGTTCATGGTATCTCGTACCTGCAGAAGAATAATCTTAACCTTCCCATCTATTCCGATTCGCAAATTGCTATTGGCTGGGTATTAAAAAAGCATTGTAAATCGAAGCTGGAAGAAACGGCCAGAACGAAAGCACTTTTTGATATGGTTCGCCGGGCCGAGGCATGGCTGAAAGCCAATGAAATTAAAGTAAAAATACTTAAGTGGGATACTAAAAACTGGGGCGAGATTCCTGCTGATTTCGGACGTAAATAAATTAGTTAAGCTCCATGTAAGGCACCTGAAATACCACGCGTGTTCCTTTCATACCCGATTCAGATAAATCTTCGATCCTAAAAGTAATTCTTCCGTTTCTATCCTTGTTGTTAAGGAGCTTTAGTCGCTCTTTGGTTAGTTTGAGTGCAAATGATTTGTGTGGACTGTCGATAAATTGTTTTTGCTTCATTGAGTTTTTAATGCCAATCCCATTATCTTCAATGGCAAATTCAAGTTTGTCATTTTTACGCTTTAGATTGACATGGATATAGCTGTCCTCTTTAGTTAGCTGACCATGTTCAATAGCGTTCTCCAAAAATGGTTGAGCGAGCATCGGAGGAACCACTATTTGCTCAAGTGGCATTTGCTCATCAAAGTTAATTTTGTAATTGATCTTGTTGTCGAACCTCCTGTTTTGAAGACTCATATATTTTTCCAATATCTCCTTTTCTTTTTTCAGGGTAATCGTTTCTTCTTTAGCATATTGAAGCACTAAGCGCATTAAATTAGAAAAGTCAGCCACAAAATCCATCGCTTCATCTCGGTTGTTTTCCATGATAATGCATTGCAAGGCTGATAAGGAGTTGAAGATAAAGTGGGGATTCATTTGCGTTCGAAGCACTTTATGCTCCATAGTAATGCTTCTTTGTTTCTCTTTTATTTTCAATACGTTTACCCAAATGAGGGCAATGATTGTTGAAAGAAGAAAAAAGATAGAAAGCCCCCACATATATAGGCGTGTTCTTTCCTGCTTAGCTCTAAGTATCAATAGTTCCTTCTGGCTTTTTTCACTGTGAAACTTCTTTTCCAGCTCAACTACTTTGTACTTTGCTTCATTGTTCAGGATGGAATCATTCAAAAATATATAACGTTCATAGGCTATAAGGGCACTTTCATAATCACCATTTTTCTTAAAAGCCTCATATAGGTCATAACGATTATCCATCTCCAGCTCAACAAGTCCGATTTCAGCATTGTACTTATCGGCTAAATCATACGCTTCAATAGCTTTGTCCAGATCATTAAGCGTGAGGTACATCTCACCAATCATACTGTAGGTATGAACCAGGTTGACTTTGTCGTCATTAGCTTTAAATACCTCAAGCGCAACGTTGAAATATTCTTTGGCTCTGGGGATTTGGCCTTCATAGTGAAAAAGATTTCCCAGATTGGAAGCCACCTTTGCCATAGAAGTTGAGTCGTTTAAGTTAACAAAGGCGTCAAATGCATTCTTGTAATGCTTAAAGGCAAGCTTATTATCATTTTTACGCACGGCCATTACAGCCATGTTATTATTTATGTCACCAATGCCTTGCACATACTCCAGATCTTCATAAATTTTCAGAGCTTCAGCATAGTACGAAAGCGCCTCATCGTAACGCGCATATTTAGAGGAGATCATACCAAGATTCTGATACGATTGCGCAATGCCGGTTTTATTCGTTCCCTTTAGCTCCCATTGCAGGGATTCATTGTATGCGTTGAGCGCTTTGTCGTAATCGGCCTTCAGGTAATAAATTAGGCCAATGTTATTGTACAAAACGGCAGAACGGCTTGAGTCTCCTGAAGTTTCAAATAGCTTGAGTGAGTGTTGATAGGCATTTAAAGATTCGTCAATGTCTTGTTTGTAATAATACACTTCGGCCATTAAGGAATGATAATAGGCGGCTTTGAGGTCGCCTTTTAAAGGGCAGGTATCGATGTGTTGAATGGCTTTATCGTGGATGCTGTCAATATTTAGTGGTACCTCGGCAAGGTATTGATTCATTTTAGTCGTCCACTGTTCGGTTTTATCTTCTTCATTAGCAAATAAAGGATGCAGACTAATAAAGAAGTATGCAATAAAAAGTACGATCTGGTTTTTCATGATATCAGGCAATCTGAGCCCTAATTTAGTATAAATTGCTTTAAAAAGGAGGCTAATTATTTTTTTACTAACAATCCTAAACCTTTGCTATTGGAGTAAAAATGACAGAATTTTGATTCAGGATAGTAGTATTATCATGTCTTTTTTGTTTTTTTACTTAACAAATACCTTACAGAACCTTATATTAATGTCGAAATCTCAGAAAATAAGTTTACCATTCCTCATCGGTATATTTTTGATGCTTCTGGCCGGTAATGTAAATGCACAATCTGGCGTTTTAGGAGAACTTCCCGATTCTTCCAATATTCTTTATCAGATACTTGTTGAGGATGCCCGACGAATTGATAGTCTTGTTACTCATGTGGATTCTTTAAGAAGTGATGAAAGCATCTCATTGGCCGAAGTTCTTTTTAATCCGGAAATTCGGCTTATTGATGGAGATACCATAAAACTCAGAACGATACCAATACAAGATAAACCAAGGTTTCTGGAGCGCGACTCTGCTAAGATTATGGACGTTCACCCCCAGGATTCACCTGAACATAAAGGGTTCACCGTAACTTCCGACGATGGCAACGCCAAAATTACATTTAAAGGTTCGGTACGATTAAATGGGGCATACGATTTTAACGGCTTATCGCATCGTGAAAGTTTTCAGACCTATGAAATTCCTGTTGAAAGTAATGGGCAGGGAGCACGCTTTTTTATGAGTGGTAATCAAACGCGATTTGGCTTCGAAGCCTCTAGAAAAACAGATTTTGGACCGATATTTATTCGATTGGAAAGCGATTACCTGGGCAAGGAAAACTCATATCGAATCAGGCATGTATACGGTTCTTTTATGGATATCCTGGCCGGACAGACCTGGTCGGTGTTTGGAGACCCAACTTCAATACCATGGACCGTCGATTTGGAAGGGCCTAATAGTTCGGTGAGTGAGCGAACGGTTCAAATTCGTTACAGTCGATTGATCAACCAGAATACACGCTGGACTGTGTCCATTGAATCACCGCAATTGAACTTAACCAGTCCTGATAGTTTAGAGACTACATTACAGGATTTTCCGGATGTTGCAACACGTTTCAAACGACTGACCAACTGGGGACACCTTCAGATATCGATGATTTTTAGAAGTATGGCTTATAATGAAGATCAATCCGGAGCACTTGGTTTTGGGGCACTGTTCAGTGGCAGATATGAATTTGGATCCAACAAAGAATTACTTTTTCAATGTGTGGGAGGGACTGGTATTTCCAGATATGTAGGATCGGTGACTGGCCGGGGACTCGACATTGTCTGGAATCCTGTAGAGGAAGATTACGAAGCATTGGAGCTGTACGGAGGTTTTGTATCTTTGGGAATTGATTGGAGCGACAAGGTGTTTTCGTATTTTACACCCGGATTGACGTATATGCCACCGCCTGGTTTTGCACCGGATAATGCTTTTAAATTTAGTGCCTATTGTTCCGGTAATGTATTTTGGAATGTGATTCCGGGAGTGCGTATAGGGGGCGAGTACTCGTATGGTTCACGGATCAATAAAGACGATCAGCGGGGCACGGCCAACCGAATCTCCTTTATTATGTATTACGATTTTTAAATGAACTGTTTTATAGCGTTTGATCAGGAGTTACAAAACTCTGAATTACCTTATTTTTTTACAAACCCGTTTAATTACCAGCCACATAAGTTATGTGAGGAAGCAAGTATTATATTGCAAAAGAAATTGCAATTGAACAATGAAACGCGCAAAGGTAAAATGTTTGGTGTTTTGGTGGTTCAGCAAGCTGATAATACACTAGGATTTATAGCTGCTTATTCGGGAAATGAAGGGGATGTAATATCGTCTTTCCCATTTGTTCCTCAGGTCTTTAATGTTACTAATCCAAATGGATTCTTTCGCATGGGAGAAGCGGAACTAAATGCGATAAACCGGAAGGTAGACGATTTAATTGTAAGCTCAGAACTTCATTCATTACGCACTGGATTTGAAGAAAAAAAGGCAAGTGCTGCTCAACAGTTAAGGACTGTAAAGGAAAATAATAAAAAAGCGAAACAGCTTCGTGACGAACGAAGACGTAATGCAACGGACGATGAATTAAAGGCGATCATTCGGGAGAGTCAGACCGAGAAGAGTAATTTGCATAAGTTGAAGAAACAACTTAAAGTTGAATGTGATGTTTTAAATGAGCAGATAGCAGCTGTTGAGAAACGTGTCAGCGCTTTGAAAGCTTTACGAAAACAAAAGTCGGCAGAATTACAAAAGAAGCTTCTTAACCATTATGTATTTGCAAATGCGAATGGCGAGCGAAAAAGTGCGTGGGATATCTTTAAGGAGTTCAATAACACAGTTCCGCCTGCTGGTACCGGCGATTGCGCAGCTCCAAAACTACTTCAGTATGCCTATCTGAATAAGCTACGACCTATAGCAATGGCTGAATTTTGGTGGGGACCATCGCCCAAGAAAGAAATACGAAAGCACGGTTACTTTTATCCTGCATGTAAGAGTAAGTGCGAGCCGGTTCTTGGACACATGTTAAAAGGGTTAGAAATCGAGCCTGAGAAAGAAAATGATTCTTTAGAATTAGAACTATTGTATGAGGACGAGTCCATCGTCATTGTTAATAAACCAAGTGGATTACTGTCAGTACCGGGCAAAGAGATGGATGATTCGGTATATACGCGTTTGCAAAAACTATATCCGGAAGCCACCGGGCCAATGATCGTGCATCGACTTGATATGGCAACCTCCGGAATTCTTGTTGTAACAAAAACAAAAGGTGCTCATGAGCAACTTCAGAAGCAATTTCGTGATAAAACTGTGAAGAAGATTTATACGGCACTTTTGGATGGAATTATTGATGGTGAAGTAGGAATTATAGAATTACCTCTTCGTGTAGATTTGGATGATCGTCCGCGTCAGCTGGTGGATTTTGAGTATGGGAAGCCAGCCATAACAAGTTGGAAAGTCGATCAGAAGACTGAAAACTACACGCGAATATTGTTTTATCCAGTTACCGGAAGAACACATCAGTTACGTATACATGCTGCACATCATGATGGACTTAATACTCCAATTGTTGGCGATGAGCTTTATGGGATAAAGAAGGAACGACTCTTACTACATGCCAGTCATATCGAATTTAAGCATCCTGCTACGGATCAAATAATGAGCTTTGATTGCCCAGCAGATTTTTAAATTGCTATTGTAAGCGATGCATCCTGTAACTCATCTTAATACTTCTGTCGTAAATCATAATACTTAATTTAAAACATACCTGACATTCAGGAGTAAAACAATTAAATTAGTATACCTATATCACCTAATGCAATACTATTATGAAGCGATTTATTTTATTCCTCACATTTTCGATGTCATTAGTTTTTTGTTTGGCTCAATCCGATACTCTGACAATTAATGATGATCTACAACTTGTACATATTAAAGACTCCATTTTTGCACATGTTTCCTGGGTTAATTCTGAGCAATATGGTCGCTTTTCGTGCAATGGATTATTAATTATTCGAGGCAATCAGGCAGTAATGATTGATACACCCATGAGTGTTGATCAGACTGAAGAATTATGCGATTTTATATTGGGTAAGTGGGGTGCACAAGTGATGATGCTAATTGCCGGGCATTACCATGATGATTGTATCGGGGGATTGGATTACCTGCATGAACAAGGAGCTCAATCATTAGCTTCCATGCTCACAGTGGCAAAATGCGAAGAAGATGGCTTGCCAATTCCAACCATTGAGTTTGAGTCAGAGTATGATTTCAGGTTTGAAGATATTGAGGTAGAATGCCGGTTTTTTGGTGGTGGGCATTCGTTCGACAATATTACAGTGTGGTTACCTAAGCAGTGCATTCTTTTTGGTGGATGTTTGGTTAAGAGTGCTCAATCCAGAGGGCTAGGTGATTTGGCAGATGCAGTAATAAACGATTGGATTCCGACGATTCAGAAAGTGCAATATGCCTATCCGGAGGTGGAGACAGTTATCCCAGGTCATGGGAACATTGGCGGAGCTGACTTGTTAGATCATACCATTAGTTTAGTAACACAATATCAGAATAAGTGAGTACGGAAATTAATAAGTATGTAGCCTTATTAAGAGGCATCAATGTAGGGGGTAAGCGTAAAATATTGATGGCAGAGCTGAAAAAGGTTCTTTTATCAAAAGGATTTACTGATGTAGAAACATATATCCAGAGTGGTAATGTTGTTTTTAATTCAAAGGAAGTTACACCTGTCATCTTGGAGAATGAAATCTCAGATCTGATAAAGCAATCTTTTGGTCATGATGTGCCTGTTGTTGTGCGCACTCAGGAGGAATGGGATCAATTGATGAATGTAAATCCGTTTAAAGCGGAAGATATCGACAAGCTGCACATCTGTTTTCTTAAAGAAGAACCAACTCAAGATCGAATAGACAAATTAAGACAATACCCTTGTTCACCTGATCAATGGCATATCCGCGGTAAAGAGGTGCATATCTTGTGCAATGGAAAATACCATTTGAGTAAGATAGGAAATACGACCGTTGAACGTCAATTGGGTGTGCCTTCAACGGCTCGTAATTATAAAACGATCATGAAACTTCAAAAAATGCTCTGTGACAAATGCTATTGAGCGCCCAAATCCATTGTTAAAAATTAGCGAAGAGATGATTCGCGTATAGTCAAAATTTAATTAATATAGTATCTTTGCAGTCCTTATCGACTGATTGATAAGCTAATTGATTGAAAGTAATTGTAGATGAAGAATATACGTAATTTTTGCATTATTGCTCATATCGACCATGGAAAGAGCACGCTGGCAGACAGACTATTGGGTTACACAGGAACAGTAACTGGTAAAGATGCGCAGGCGCAGGTACTCGATGATATGGATTTGGAACGTGAGCGTGGTATCACCATTAAGAGTCACGCTATCCAGATGGACTATGAGTTTGAAGGTGAAAAATATGTTTTGAACCTGATTGACACACCGGGACACGTTGACTTTTCGTACGAAGTGTCAAGATCAATCGCGGCCTGTGAAGGCGCCCTTCTGATTGTTGATGCCACTCAAGGTATACAAGCTCAAACCATCTCTAACCTTTACCAGGCCATTGAGAATGATTTGACCATTATACCGGTATTGAATAAGATGGATTTACCCAATGCCATGCCGGAAGAGGTTGAAGATCAAATTATCGACCTGATTGGTTGTGAGCGCGAAGAAATCATTCGTGCCAGCGGAAAGACAGGTGAAGGTGTTGATAATATTTTAGCAGCATTAATTGACCGTGTGCCTGCTCCGGAAGGTGATAAAGATGCGCCACTGCAATGTTTGATTTTCGACTCAGTATTTAATTCATTCCGTGGGATTATTGCCTATTTCAAGGTAGTTAATGGTAGTATTAAGAAAGGAGATCACGTAAAATTCTTTAATACTGAAAAGGAGTATTATGCCGATGAGGTGGGGGTGCTTCGCCTGGATATGGAGCCACGTAAAGAGTTGAAAACAGGTGATGTAGGCTATATTATTTCAGGAATCAAAACCAGTAAAGAGGTAAAAGTAGGTGATACCATCACGCATGTTAAAGGAGGATGTCCTGAGGCAATCGGAGGTTTTGAGGAAGTAAAACCAATGGTATTTGCCGGTGTTTACCCAATTGATGCCGAAGATTACGAAGACCTGCGTGCAGCAATGGAGAAGCTTCAGTTAAATGATGCTTCATTGACCTACGAACCTGAGTCGTCAGCAGCTTTAGGCTTTGGTTTCCGATGCGGATTCCTTGGCTTGTTACACATGGAAATTATTCAGGAACGATTAGATCGTGAGTTTGACATGGCAGTGATTACTACCGTGCCAAACGTACCATATATTGCGCATACCAAAAAGGGTGAAACCATAGATGTACACACACCATCTGAATTGCCTGAACCAACAATACTAGATGTTGTTGAAGAGCCTTATATCAGAGCTTCTGTGATTACCAAATCGGAATACATTGGTCAGATTATGACCCTGTGCCTAGGTAAGCGAGGTACTTTGATGAAACAACACTACCTGACTGCCGACCGTGTTGATCTGGAGTTCGAATTGCCCTTGGCCGAAATTGTATTTGACTTTTACGATAAGTTAAAGAGTATCTCAAAAGGATATGCATCATTCGATTACCATCCGATTGAATTCCGTCCTGCCAAGTTGGTTCGCCTAGATATACTATTGAATGGTGAAAGTGTGGATGCACTATCATCATTGATTCACTTCGACAATGCACAAGTGTTTGGTCGTCGTATGTGTGAAAAGCTGAAAGAGCTAATCCCGCGTCAGCAATTTGATATTGCTATTCAGGCGGCTGTTGGAGCTAAAGTAATTGCCCGTGAAACAGTGAAAGCCGTGCGTAAAGATGTAACCGCGAAATGTTATGGTGGCGATATCTCGCGTAAGCGTAAGCTGCTCGAAAAGCAGAAAAAAGGTAAGAAACGTATGAAGCAGGTGGGTAATGTTGAGGTGCCTCAAAAGGCATTCTTAGCAGTATTGAAACTGGATTAAGAAATTTGATCCCTGTTGGGAGTTGAAAATAACTCGGGCTCGCTAATTTTTTTAGCGGGCTTTTTTTTATGTCACCAACCGCTTAGCGGATGCCTCATGCTTGATGTTCACCGCCACCGCTTCCACTGCTGCCGCACGAATCCTTTCATGTGGCTTATTATATCAGGAACGCGTAAGGACACGCGTATCCGCGAAGGTTAATTTATATGCCTAAGTTAACTGGAAGTGCCAACTGCAAGTGTTAACATATGACTGAGTTGACTGAGGGTATCAATTACATGTGTTTATCGGAGTCTAAGTTGACCAGAGGTGGTAATTGCAAGTGTAATTATAACCCTAAGTTGAACGGAGGTATTAATTACATGTTCATTTCGGAGCCTGAGTTGACTGGAACCATCAATTACATATTGTAATACAGACCTGACCGGATTGGAAGAACCAATTCAATGTTTAATTGGAACCTTCAGCCGGCTGGGAATGTCAATCAAATAGTCGTTTGGGGCCCTGAGTGAGTTTTATATGTCAATTAAGTGTTTGGTTGTGCCCCTTCCGCTGCCGCACGAATCCTTTCGTGTGGTTTATCGTATAGGAACGCGAGAGGTACGATAACTATCGTACTCGCGCACCAGCGAAGGGGCAGATGGAAGTCTGTTGCTGAATGTTTCTTTAATTTCAAATCAGGATCGTATCTTGATTTGCAGCATAGCTACTTAAGCAACGATCCTTTTTATATTAACCGCAGAGTAAAAGAAGAACTTCCGCTGCCGCACGAATCCTTTCGT
>DIYS01000251.1 GCA_002429115.1 Saccharicrinis sp. UBA6048
TGTTAATGATGCTTATGATACTGAAAAAGCAAAAAAAGTAGCTGCAACACTCTTTGGACACGAGTTCCCCGGCTGGAAATTTAAAGGTAATGAAAATTTTGCCCCAAGGGACCATAGAGGACCGTCTTATAATCAAAATTATAGAGTTGGAGGATGGCAGTTCGGACTTACTTTGGAAGGAAGAATACAATACGATTCCGCCTTAAGGTCCCATCATAAACATGAGTTTATTGATATAAAAGATAGAGTAAATGGAGACGCACTATGGTATAATACTGGAGCTTTCGAAGGTGGTCATATTCCAGGGAATGTTCCATTCTACGCGCATGTCTCATACATCGGGGATAATGATGAGTCGGGAAATCCCCCAGAAGAATATTTTCACTCAATAAAGTTTAAGCATTTATTTAAACCAACCTTCCCGAATGCTCGCTCTTTTAGCGTATATAGGGGATACACCACTTTTGGTGAAAGTCTTGGTTCTACCTACTTCTGGTCAGTGTTCGATGGAACCAAAGATTCCCCACGTCTTACAGAGCATTTAAATATGGGAAAAAGTGTTGACCCCGACAATTGGAATCCTCTGCGTTACTTCCACTCAGGATATGATACGGGAACTATGAATGTTCCTAAATTAGGGGAAATAGGGTACTCGGTATGCATTGATTATATTTACGAAACTCCTCCAGAAAAAGTTGAGACAGGAATTGTAGTAATCCCCCATAACCACATAGATCCAGGTGAACATTTTGCGTACAATATTTCCCCAATAGATCTGTTGACAAGATATTTTTTAGATAGGAAGGAGGTTCGTCCTACTACATATAAAGAATTCATTTCACCAGGGTCAATGTCCTGTGCCGCATTAGGATTAGATATTAATAATAAAAAACTGAGACTTCTGATTGAGAAAGAAGCAACTTCACAGAAAAAAAATGTTTCAAAAGCACAGAAGAGCTGGATTAAACTTATGTCCAACAGCCAAATGATCGTCTTTTCATCAATATATGATTTCGCATTAATCTCGGAATCGCTTGACGAGTTGATGTATTATACTAATAACTGGGCAAGGCATAGAGGAGCTCTCTGTTTCGTGTACAATAATCCAGAGAATATCTCTTTAGATGAGTTCATTGATATATACAGAGTTGATTCACAAGCAGCTCAGAGGGGCTTGTATGATGAAGTAAAAAACAAATGCTTTGAACTAATATTGGCTCCAGCAAAAAATGAATCTTGGGGAAACGAAGTTATGAACCAGTCTGGAGAACTATTTAGTGTACAGACTAAAAAGCATGAACCCTTAGAAAGTATTTCCAAAAATGAAGTTAACTTTGAGGCTTATACAACTCGCTTAACGAAAAAGGTATTATGATCAAAAAGTTAGTAAAATTCCCTCAAGTGGCGGATGGGAGAACCCTTTTTATATATGGTGTAAGATGTTTTCGTACTTAAAAGTAGATACCAGTAATTATGAGAGTTTTGTTCATTATTTAGCGTATATAGGGAGGAGCTGTTCAATAGGCGTGAGTACTCTAGAAGGAACATCAGGGAAAGTGATGCTCCAAGGGACTATGGATCCCGAACAACCAATTTGGTTTGATATTGGATTGATGACACAAGTGGATGGTAATATGATGTTAACATCTACTCCCTTAGTTGGATTTTCCTCCATTAGAATTTTTCCACAAGAGAACACCAAATGTAATTGGTATGTAACAGAATATAATAAATTTTAAGTATTTTTTAAAAAAGGTGTCCCATGGCAGAAATTTCTAAAACAGTGCGAGTATTGTCTCTCGATGGAGGGGGCATGCGTGGAATAATACAAGCAACTTTTTTAGAGCAGTTTAAAGAACGATTGGGGCTCCCTGAAAATGGGGCTCTTTCAGATTGTTTTGATATCATTGTTGGCACCTCTACAGGAGGAATGCAAGCGATTTGCTATGCAGCAGGTAAAAGTCCTAAAGAGTTTAAAGAGCTCTTAGAAAAATTTGGTCAATTTATTTTTACAACTGATTTTACTTTTCATGCCGAGGGAGAAACTCCTGATCAAGATATTGTACCAGACATGATAAATCCAAGAAAAGGAATTAGAGCAACAGATAAACATTGTCTACAAAGACTTTATTATAAAGACAATCTCCCCGCTGAAGCAAAAAACTATGTAAGACCTTATCTCTATAGCAACAAAAACTTAAAAATAAAATTGAAAGAACTTTTAGGAACAGAGGCAAAAACCAAAGATTTACTCACAACTTTAGTCCTGCCTGTTTGGAATGAAACACTTCAAAAACCTGAACATATCTCTAGCTCTCTTGTCCTAGATCCTGAGAGAATGCATCAAGAAACTCTTCTTTGGAATTTAGCTCTCGCTTGTGGAGGATCTCCTCTTTATTTTCCAAGTCATAAAATTCACAAGAATACTTACAGTGATTTCTCTACATTTTCCCATAATCCCGCATTAACAGCGTATATTCTTGCTAAAACATTATATCCATATTCTGAAAAATTTTGTTTGCTGTCCTTAGGAACAGGACAAAAATTTCAATACTTCAGAAACCCTTCAGCAATATTTCCAGGACCTCTACCTGTTCATGAACATATATTGAAGACTTTTTTTACTGAAAAATGGCTCCTCAACATCCCTCTTAGGGATGTAAGCGTTTTATCGTTGCCTATAGAATCTAATATTGAAAGTCAACAAATCCTCGCTCATCAACTTTTAGAGTTAGAATCTTTAAACAGTAATACAAATCTTTATTACTATAGAGGCAATCCTGAATTAGGATCCCTCTCCTATATGGATGGGACCTCTCCAGCAGATATTGCCCTCTATGCAGACAAGGCTCATGAGCTTTTTTCCAAAGATGAGCAAAAAATTATCGCGTTTATGGAACATATGAAGGCATAAGCACTATGAAACTCTCTATCAATGATGTCTTTTTCAGTCCTGCGACAGGATTAAGAAATCTAGAAAGAGGCCATGTCAATGTAGGTAATTTCAATGGAGAGGAACAGTCTTCCCCCCTTTTAATGGATATTAAAATAGACTTAAGAACTCTTCAAAAGCAATATAAAAATATTCACCATAATGTTCCAAATCCTATTAATACCCAAGACACTGCAACAAAAAATTATGTAGATAATACAGCCATTGTTGGAGAAATTCGCACGCTTGGACACAATCAAATTCCTGATGGATGGTTAAAATGCGATGGGAAGTCCTATTTAGGTTCTGACTACCCCGCTCTTTTTAAAGCTCTTGGGTCTGGTTTTAAGAGAGCGTGGGGATATGGAGACAATGGCTATTTGATTTCTTTTCGAGTGCCAGATCTTCGGGGAATGTTTTTGCGCGGCGTTTCTGATGATTTTGCTCAAGAAGGCGTCATGCGCGATCCAGACAGCCAATCAAGAGGATACATTTATCCTGGAGGGGCATCCGGCAATGCGGTGGGGAGTTATCAAAACTCAGAGGTTGAAAGTCATTCTCATGATGTCACATCTATTCAGTGTTATCCCAATGATTATTGGGGATATCAAGTGGCCTCACAGAATGCTGGGGGTGTGAATCAAAATATCGTTAGATCTCATGGAGGATCCTCAGAGACCCGTCCAATTAACGCCTATGTTCAGTTTATTATTAAAACGTAAAGGAAGCATCTTATGCCAAAACCAATCATTCATAATCCAAATGCAGAACAAACAGATTATGGTCTATTACGTCAGTTAGATCGTCTGTCTACAGAATCTTCTTGTGTCTTTAGAAACGGCACCATCTATGCGCAAAGAGTCGATCGTTCTGTGGAGATTATAGAAGCTATTTTACAAGATCTGTCTGATGTGGAGGCCTCTTGTAAAAAGATCAAAGAGAAGCTTTTACTGAAGAAAGAGAAACACCATGAAGAAAATTGAAGGCATCAATACAATAAACTAGGGTCTAGACTATCATGGTTAATATTTGCATAACTTCAAAATCTCCTGTAGGAAGTCTTTTTTATGTCTATGGTTAAATCTAAACTCGCATTCTTACAGGTGGAAGAAAAACTGAACACCTCGAAAAACCACTAAATCTAGAGAATAAATTTTTAGGGGTTGGATTTATTTTGGAATTTGGGACCCCAAAAGAGGTCAGAGGGGCGTTTTTTAAGTTAATCTGAGAGGCTTTGGGGATATTTTCCCCCTTTTGGACAGACCTATCCTGTCAGAGCCGCTTGTGTTTCATGAAAGACCAGGCGTCTCATGTTATA
>DIYS01000163.1 GCA_002429115.1 Saccharicrinis sp. UBA6048
TGACAACCTGAGGTGTTACAAAGAAATAGAGTACTACTATGTCAAATAAAATTTCAAATATCACACGAAAGAATATTTTTGACTTCATACAGATTGAGAACATTTGGTGGTCAGGCAGATTATCAGAACTTGATTTTCTTGCAAGAATCTTTGAACTAGATATTATGGAATCCTATGATGGAAGATTTCTAAACGCTGCTGGAGATATTTGGCAACATAGAATTAATAATTGTGATTGGGAAGATACTTGGATTTTTTCAGACCAAAGGTTTAATCTTTTAAACTGTGCTGACTCTGTGTTTCTGAATTTCTTATGTGAAATGATTCACCCCTTAGTAAGAGTAGATTCATCTGAAACTACGAGGCTTCTTCATTTATTTAATGAAAGTTTAAAGGTGGATAACTTTGAAATAATAGAAAAAGCTAAGGTTTCTGGTAAACCAATTTATATCGGTAGGCTGAAAATTACTGGTCAAGAAACTATTAGAAAACAAGCAACTGAGATAAAACAAATTTTAAATGCTGATTATGTAACTCAGCAGATTAACTTAATGGAATCTTCAATAGACAACTCTCCTCATATTTCTATTGGGATAGCTAAAGAATTAATAGAAACTTGTTGTAAGTCAATCTTTGATGAAAGAAGAGAGCAGTATGATAAGAACTGGGATTTGCCTAAATTAATGAAAGAAACGACAAAGCTTCTAAAACTAACGCCGGATGATATACCAAATGAAGCAAAAGCTTCAAGTTCAATTAAACAGATACTTGGTAGCTTATCTTCTGTAGTACAAGGAATCGGAGAGGTAAGAAACGAATATGGCAGCGGGCATGGAAAAGATGGTAAGTTTAAGGGACTACAACCAAGACATGCTAAGTTAGCGGTTGGTGCTGCTTCTACGTTAGCTATTTATTTATTAGAAACACATGATTTAAAAAAAGAATGAAACTACATGAGTAAAAAAAATCAACCACCAATTGATGGCAGTGTTCTTGAAGGTATAAGCAAAGTGCTTGGTGATACATCAAATGGCCTAACAGGAATTGAAATTGGAAAATTTCTACAAGAGGTAAGTATCCCAGATGTAGATTCAACTAATACCAAATGGAAAAGACTATATAATGCATTTATAACATTTCAAAACAGAAAGCAATTATCAAATAATATTTTAACATTTATAAATAAGTCTATGAGTCCAGCAAGGTTTGTTGGTAGAACTGATCAGTTTGAAAATACGAGGTTTGAGTTAAATAAAAGATTATCTTTTATTGGTTTAGAATTAAGTGATTCAGGTAAGTTTAAAAGGATTAATGAATCAAAAACAATTTCAGAAGCTGAACAAAGAGTTAATAGATTAAAGGGTAAACTGGAACAAAGAAATGTTCATCAAAAGATATTTGAATATTGCAAAGCAGAGTTAGTTGTTGAAAATTATTTTCATTCAGTTTTTGAAGCCGTTAAAAGTATAGCTCAAGTTATAAGGGATAAAACTGGTTTAACTAATGATGGAAGCGAGTTGATTGATTTAGCTTTTTCGATAAAGAATCCCATGATTAAAATTAACTCATTATCTACAGAAACAGAAATAAGTGAACATAAAGGGTTTGCTAACCTAATCAAAGGTGTATTTGGCATGTTTAGAAATACAACTGCACATGCACCAAAAATAGTATGGGAATTAAATGAAGAAGATGCTTTAGATATTCTAACTACAATTTCATTAATACATCGGAAAATTGAATTTAAATAATTATGACAGCAAAAGAATTTCAAGATTCAATAACTCCTCGTTTGGAAGAAAAATTAATTGGGTTAGAAGTCATAAGTGAATGGAGGGCATTTGAAAATATGCCTTACCAATATTCACCAAGAGTAGATATTGCTGTTGGTCCTTTTAGTATTGCTCCAGGACCTAACAGAACTGGAGAATATAATCAGTTACTTAGAAATAATAACATTGAGAATTTTCTAAGAAGGATCTATGATTTTCATATTGAAAATATCGGAGATGAATGGTTAGTTGAAATTCAAGTACCGGAATTTGACTTTTTAATCCAAAAGAATCAAAATGCAAGATGTTTTTGTGCAATTGAGATTGAAAATACAAGTACAAAGAAACATATCAAGGGAAGTATGATAAACGCTGCATCGCTTGGTAGAATTGGCATTGGAATCGCCTACAATGATTCTGTAAAAAGAACATTTGTTAGAATATTAAACTATTTAGGTTTTTTAAGGAGAGTTGAAAAAAACACTTATGACGCAACTAATTTTCTAATAATTACAAAAGAACAGATTCAAGATTTGCTAGGAGGAAAATAACTGATTTCAATTAAATATTCAAATTGCTAGAAAATGTCCTCGCTCACTTGGCAGAATATATGTGCTTCGCGAAGTTTGCAACTTCGTCGAATTTAAATTGTAGTTTAAAACTACATTATAAGTAAATCGAAGTTTCCCCACGATAATCATCGTGGTTCACTTAGCGGGAGTAGTAGAATTCTCATACCTAGCTCAGTTGAGCCACTACATTTGTACATGAAATTTCTCCGGAAATTGTGAAGGAATCAGTTCATTGTCTTCATTCATTAATTGTCTGAGATCACGCTCGATACCTCTGGCAATTGTTGATATAGGTACATCATTGGCTGAGCCTTCAAACGGATTTTCACCTACTGTTCCTATTCGCATCATCGTATGAAATATCCATGAAACAACCCCACAAAATGGAACCGCTAACCACACGAAATATTCATCGACCAATGGATGTTGAGATTGAAATTTTTGAGCAATAGTTTCAAATTCAGATACTAAGGATAATGGCAGCATCAATAAAAATAACCAGACGAAGTGATGGGATAATGTGGCATATTGCCGCGGATAGGGAAAGTTTTTAATACGTTCAGATTTGCCTTGTAAGTCAAACATATCGCTTAGCTTCTCTTCAAGGTTCAGAAATGAGAATTCCCAAATAATCTTTCTTTCCTTCAGGTCTTTAATGTGCTCCGATTGCAAGTATAATAATGCTGCGGCTTTGTTATCCTTAGTCATCACATAACTATGTTCTTCAGGGCTAAGGTATAGTAATAAATCATCGCTTAAAGAAGTTACTCGTTCAGGAATATATGCTATACGCGACCATTCACGATTGGTCCGATATTTTTCGAATACCTCCCACTTTTTGGTTTGCCGCATCGTATGTCGCAAGGCAGTTAACCAGGCTATATGCCGATATACCAATTGTTGTTTGTGTTTTTTGAGCTCATTATCACTCATTGGCTCCTTGGTATATTCGTTACTTAGCATTGCCTGAATCATCATACCCCAGCTTCGTGAGGTGTTCACTATGCCACCCCAAATTTTTCGTGCTTCCCAAATGCGCCCATAGGCTGCATTATTCTGAAAACCTATAATAAATGCAACAGCTGTTCCAACAAGTGCGATAGGAGTCCATGGCATATCAATAAAGACAAGACCAACGACTTCATATAAAAAGGTAATAAGAACAGCATAGAGAACAAAGAACAATGTTTCGCCGCGAGTCCAAAGAACCATTTCCTTTAGTGTGTAACGAGTTTTAGTGAGCATCGAATATCAGATTTTAGTAACAATAAATAATTAACAAACATGATATTAAGATGTTGACTATTTTATAAAACTCTTTCGATAAAGCATCAAGATATTTATTTGTGGTTCGCTTTGCAGAGTGCTTTGATATGAAGCTATATGTTACACAACTCTTCGGACTACGCTTTATGACCTGGTACCTTTGACGTATAATGCCATATACTTTCACCCTCTAAATCTCCCTCAACGAGGGAGACTGGGATAGCTCTGATTTATATACTGCTAATCAATACTATTGATATCCCCTGATTAGGGGATGATAGGGGTAAGTTGAATGTTGTGTAATCGAATTCGGGTCATTAAGTTCAGGCATTGCCATGCATCGGAACATACAATTATTATTTAACGCGTTCGCAGTGGGCAATAAGGTTTGCTAAGTAGAGCAGAAGCAGTTGGCAGCCAACAGATATCAGTCCTTGGTCTTTTTGTTAGATAAGTTTTTTATTAAATCGCTGAAGCATAATTTATCATCTTTAAAAGCAATGAAACTTCCATGTTTTTACAGCTTATCTTTCTTCAAGCCGCGCAAAACTTCTATTTTTGTGGCTCAAAGAACAAAGCGTAACTATGACTAAAGAATTCAAAGCTACTCCCTACAAATTGGAGTCGGTAAATACCGGCAATCAGTTCGAAGATGCTGGTTGGACGCTTGATGCACCAAATGAAGACCAGCCAAGTTTAGTAAGGGCCATCTATGAAAAGAAACAAATTGATGTAAAAGATGCATCGTATGGTGTTTTTCGTTTTTCCGATTGGTTACCGGTTCATAAAATGCTGGAGGGATCATCGGCTCCTGTGACCTATAAAAGTGAGGGATTGGCCAAGTACTTAGGTTTATCTGATTTTCATATTACCTTTAGTGGTTACTGGCCTGAGAAAGGTGCTAACTTTCGTACGTGTTCTTTTAAAGAGACAGAAGCCTACTCTGTGGGTGGACGCTTAAAAACAGATGATGGAACTGTTTTGGTGGTGGCCTCGGCAGGTAACACAGCCAGGGCATTTGCCAGAGTTTGTTCCGATAATAATATTCCGTTGTTACTATGCGTACCTGAAGATAACATTGATGCCATGTGGTTTGATGAGCCCATTAAGAACAATGTGAAATTGGTAGTGACAAAATCAGGAAGCGACTATTTCGATGCCATCCATTTATCAAATATGGCGTGTGAGTTAGACGGTTTTGTGGCCGAAGGTGGTGCTAAAAATGTGGCGCGTCGCGATGGTATGGGAACCACTACCTTATCGGCTGTGACGACAATTGGGCGTATTCCAAAGTATTATTTCCAGGCAGTTGGAAGCGGTACAGGAGCTATTGCTGCCTGGGAAGCTAACAAACGCTTAATCGAGGATGGACGCTTTGGTTCTGATTTTATGAAGCTGATGGTATCGCAAAACATACCATTCGTGCCTATTTATGATGCCTGGAAAGCAGACTCTCGTGATATGTTGCCATTGGAAGATGATGTGGCACGCAAGCAGGTGGAGGAGATCGACGCCAAAGTACTATCGAACCGTAAGCCGCCCTATCCGATTTGTGGAGGCCTGTACGATGCCATGAAAGAGGCGGGTGGTGATGTGCTTTTAGCTAACAATGAAGCAGCCGCTGAGGCAGCTAAGGTTTTTGAAGAAACCGAAGGAAATGATATTCACCCGGCAGCTGCAGTGGCTACGGCTACCCTTATTCAGGCTGTTAAAGATGGAGTGGTGGATAAAGATGATTGCATTGTGCTGAATATAACCGGTGGTGGTGAGAAGCGCTTTAAGAGTGAAAAAGAAATTATATACCTGAAGCCGGCACACGTTTTTGACATTACGCCTGCTATGGTGGATGTTAAAGAGGTGCTTAATCAATTATTTCAGAAGGAAAACGTATGAGCGTAGAGAAAGAGTTAAAGTCTCGCAGTGGAAATAAATGCGAGTTGTGTGGGAGTGAAGACAACTTAGCTGTTTACAAAGTGTCGCCGGAACAAACTGGTGGCGCGTCTGATTGTATAATGACCTGTGAGGTATGTGCTTCGCAGATTGAAAATCCGGATTCGATGGATGCCAATCACTGGCGCTGCCTGAACGATAGTATGTGGAGTACAGAGCCTGCTGTTCAGGTAATGGCCTGGCGCTTACTCAATCGATTGAAGGCGGATTGGACACAGGATTTACTGGATATGCTCTATCTCGACGATGAAACTTTGGCTTGGGCTAAAGCCGATGGAGACGGACTAAACGAAGATGAGACAGATAAGTACATCGATAGTAATGGCGCAGAGCTGAAGGCTGGCGATACGGTGGTTATCATCAAAGATTTGAATGTGAAAGGTACTGGCTTTGTTGCAAAACGAGGAACAGCAGTTCGTAATATCATCTTATCTCATGGCGACCCTGAACACATCGAAGGAAAAGTCAATGGTCAGCATATTTATATTTTGACTAAGTATGTGAAGAAAAACTGATAGATTGCAGAACTGTCGAATTGTGAAACTGTTGAATTGCGAAATTGACCTAAGGAGACAGTTCGACGATTTAGCAGTTTCCCAGTTTGACAATTTTAGCAGTTCGACAAATCCACAAATCACCAAATATACATCCCATGCTCCTAAACATCGCCTTAATCATTACGCTCGCTCTCATACTTTATTATCTGTTTTCAGTAGTTAAACTACCGGGCATTCTGGGCTTGATAGCTGCCGGAGTTATTGTTGGTCCCAGTGTTCTGGATGTGGTTGACCCGGAGGTGTCGGTGATATTAAAGGAACTTAAGACCGCGGCTTTAATCGTTATTCTGATACGTGCCGGCTTGGGTATTAATCGCGAAACTTTGCATAAAGTCGGGCGGCCTGCTATTAACATGAGTTTTATCCCCGGTATTATTGAGGGGAGTGTTATCATGCTGGCCGCGCATTACCTGTTTGATTTCAGCTGGATAGAAGGTGGTTTGTTAGGATTTATCATTGCGGCTGTTTCACCGGCTGTTGTTGTGCCCACCATGCTCGACCTTAAGGATAAAGGTTTCGGTAAGAAGAAGGAGATTCCCACCCTGGTATTGGCCGGCGCTTCAGTGGATGATGTGTTTGCCATTACCATATTTAGTGTCTTTACCGGGTTGGCTGCAGGATCATCGATTAATGTCGGACATATATTATGGAGTGTGCCTGCCGGCATTGTTTTAGGTGCTTTGATTGGTGCTGTACTTGGTTTTGCCTTGGTATGGTTCTTTAAGAAGTTTCACATCAGAGACACTAAGAAGGTGATCATCTTTATGATTGTCGCTGTTGTCTATTATGAGTTGACAGAAATGGAGAGCCTCAAAGCCATAATTCCACTGGCAGGTTTGTTGGGTATTATGGCTATTGGTTTTATTATCCTTGAGAAGTATGGTAAGCTGGCCAAACGTTTATCAGCGAAGTTTAATAAGGTTTGGGTGCTTTCTGAGATCCTTCTATTTGTATACATCGGTACCGAAGTGCAATTAAATCAATTGGATGCTTCATTAGTTGGTACCGGTTTATTGATATTAGCTGTTGGCTTAATAGCACGCAGTGCAGGTGTTTGGTTGTCGCTGTTAGGCACTAATCTTAATAAAGGCGAAAAGTTATTCTGCATCATCTCTTATTGGCCAAAGGCAACGGTACAGGCTGCAATAGGCGCTGTGCCTTTAGCCCTTATAGAGGCTGGTAAGTTAGGCAGTATTGAAGTGGCTACCGGCCAGATGATATTGGCAATGGCAGTTTTAAGTATTGTTACTACAGCTCCATTGGGAGCGATAGGGATAAAAATATTCGGACCTAAATTGCTAAGTAAGGAATAGGTTTTCTACAGGGATTAGATCATGTAACTTCCCCCATCGTCTTTCAGGCACTTCCCCAGGGGGAAGATGAATTCAAGGTATCACTTCTAATTAAGACTATTTCAAAAGCCAGGGAATACTTTTTATAGAACTATAAATCGCAACATTTACCAACATCTTACTAAGAACACAAAGAAAAATCTTAGTGTTCTTTGAATCTTCGTGGTGATTCAGATTTAACATTAATTACGCTTAATAATTTCACCCTCTGTACATTCAGATCATAAATCCTTAAATTGAGACATAACCAATTAAAAATACTGAGTTATGTTAAAAGATGTAGTACTAAAAAGCCTGAATGAACAAATTAAGTTAGAGCACTATTCTGCCAATTTATACCTGGCGATGTCATCCTGGTGTAAAGTCAATGGATTGGATGGATCGGCCAATTTTTTGTATGCACACAGCAGTGAAGAAATGATGCATATGCACAAGTTGTTTAATTACATTAATGAGACTGGCAGCATGGCACAGGTAAGTGCGATTGATGCACCTCCGATGGAGTTTAAAGATTTACGTGATGTGTTCGAAAAAACATTTGAGCACGAGAAGTTTGTAAGCAAAAAAATCAATGAGCTGGTTGAGCTAACATTTGCAGAAAAGGATTTCTCAAGCTTTAACTTCCTGCAATGGTATGTGGCTGAGCAGCATGAGGAAGAAGCCTTATTTATGGGTATTCTGGATCGAATGGATGTGATAGGCTTCGATGGACGAGGTTTATATATGGTCGATAAAGAAATAGGAAAGCTGGCAACGGTTAGTCAGCCGCAATAAAAGAAAAAATCCCCACTGTTTTCAATAACAATGGGGATTTTAACTTTTTATCTTACAATTTAGAATCCTAAACCGAATTTAGCCCAGTATTTATCTTCAAGCTCTTTCCAGCGCAACATGGTTGCTCCTGTAAAATCTTTAGTGTAACGGTTCAATAATTCCTCTATTTCTTCTTTTTTTCCTTCCTCAATCAATTTGCTAATGCGCGCTTCCAGCTCCTTAGTTTCGATCAAGCCTTTGTTCTCGAAATAAGCAACTTCTTTCATAAAGTCGTCTTTAGTCGACTGCCACGCTAAGGTAGCCAGTTTGTTAGCCTTACGATATTGCCAGATGGCAGCGTCTTCACGATGACGTTTCTGACCGCAGAAGTTAAAACTTTCCGGTAATTCAGTGGCTCCCGAATAAATAGGAATTCGTGGCGACTGTCCCGGGTTATCAAAGCTAAACCAGGCGATACCACCTATAGCATCAGGCAGCCAGTCACGAAGCTGAATAATTTCTGAATAAGAACACCATGAAACAGCTACCGTACGCTGAAACTCTACCGTTTCTTCCTGCAAGGCATTGTAAAGTGCCAACTCGTTACGCCCCATCCATGGATTGGCAATTGGTGACTTAATCGTATCAGTACTGATAACTTCTTTTTTATCGTTGCGCTTTTCCTTAACTACCATCAGGTTTTGCGTCATATCATATTCAGTGCCTTCGTAGGTTTCACGATACAAAGCCATAATATCCTGAACTGATACCTTTATATCAGGCTTCACCGAGAATGGTAATTCATCAGCTTCAAAATCCAGGTTCAAGGAGGGAGCCAAAGCATTTAATACGAAGAATTCACGAATCTTGAATGGCTTCTCCACGCCACCATAGACTTTCCAGAATTTGAATGTTTCTTTACCATCCCAGCGTTCTAATTTTTTGGCTGCCGAATAGATATTCTTTGAGGCCATAAAATGATCTTTGTCTTTCAGGTTGATTTCGCCGATTCGTGCAATATTAGCAGAAATACCTACATGACCTTCAGGTATGCGCTGTGCAGCCCATACACCACCAATTTTATCTGGTCCTTCACCAACAATTTCCATCTGCCAAACTTCTTTTTTATCAGCAATGGTAATACATTCGCCCCAATCGCCATAGCCATATTCTTCGATTAGCTCACCAATCAGCTTAATGGCATCACGAGCGGTTGAACAGCGCTCTAAAGCAATGCGCTCCAACTCTTCAATAAGAAAAACTCCATTTTCATTAACCAGTTCTTCCGGACCAACAAACGTTGTTTCACCAATGGCCAGTTGCTTTTCATTTAAACAAGGGTAGGCGGTATTTAAGAAACTGTATGTTTCTTTCGCCTGCGGAATAGTAGCCACCTGTTTTACCTTTCGGCGATCCCAAGGTGTTTCAGTTTTTAGTAAACCTTTATAGATAGGAGTGGTCGTGTCATTCTCAAATTTCTGCCCTTCTTCAATGGTTAACCAGGTGCGGTAGCGTCCGTCGCAGGTATGCGAGGTGATCACTGATCCATCAGTTGATGCGCCTTTACTTACCATGATACTGGTACATGATTCTCCAAAATACGGGTCATTGACCTGATCAAAAATACTTTGCGCATTGATGCTGCCTAAGAGGCCAATGCATAGGATAAATAGTGTTAATTGTTTCTTCATGAGAGATTTGTTATTAACGTAATTAGGATGTCAAAAATAGTAAAAGCCGGAAATACGTATGCTAATAAGTGTCATGTTTAGCAAGTAAATTAGTTGACACATGTCAGTAGGTAGATAAAAGTTTGTGATCATTTTTATATCTTTATCTATCCACCTTAATCAATTAATTATGAAGTGTTCTAAATACTTTTTGCTTTTGATTGTTAGCTTACAATCATGTTCATTACTTAAACTTCAACCAGAGTTTGCAGGAGAACCTTTACCCAAGAGCACATTGAACATGCGAATGGCTGTGCGATCGTACTACAGCTATTTTAGTGGTGAGGTCATTCGTTCGGCCGATTCAATCATTGCATCCACCTCAGACGATCGGATAAAAGCAGAAGCCATACGCTGGAAGATAGGTGCTACTTCCGCTTGTGCAAAGCGTGTTTATCAAACCGACTCGGAAATAGCGTTGGTGGATACCTGGCTGTTGACAAAGCAAATGGATAGCTTTATTACTAACAGAGGCGATTCATTATTTGGTGATTTAAGTAGCATAGCCTCTGATTGTGCATCGCAACTATATTTACAAATGGATGATTTGGCCGTAAGTGTAACTAAACGGGAAAAGTATCAACAACTGGCTTCGTTTGTAGAGAAGCAGCCCGTGCCGGATGAGCTATACAATTGGCAGTTCGTAAGTATTGATACACGGCCATTATTAATTGCACATCTCCAAGTGCCAGATTCGACCTACTTAACCACAGTGGGTACCGGAGCAGAAGTTGTGAATGATTTCACCGACCGGATCAGCGCCTATAATGAGCAAATAAAGTCGCAGCTGGCGTGGGAAAAGGATTTGGTGGTGTTGCTGTTAAATAATGATAGTATTGCGGAGCCTTACCTGTCTCGGATTGATTCACTCTCAACAATGCTTAACCGATTGGCGATTGTAGCCAAGGAGTCGCCCGAGATGATGGGAATAATTGCTGTTCGTATGCGTGAGGAATTAACGCCTGTGATACATGATTTTAACTCGGGGATGAGTTATAATTTAAATCAGCTGAAGCAGGAACGGGAAGCCTTACAAAGCTACTTTGATGAACAGCGACTATTAATCAGGGACGATCTTCAAGCTTCCGGAAAAGAACTGATACGTGAAACAACGGATAACCTTATTCGTTTGGTCAAGCGCGTATCGTGGATGATTATATTGTTGGTTATTGTTTTGGTAGCTGTGTTTTTCGGGATTCCATTCCTATCTGGGTATTATCTGGCAAAAGCGAAATATGATAAGAAGACAGGCGAGAAGAATGAACGGTAAATATCAATTATACCCACGGCAAACGCATTTAACAACTATAACCACCTCCTCCCGTTTAAAACTGGATACTCCTCCTTTTGAAGGAGGAGCCCCGATAGCTATCTGGGGGACGTAAACCCGTTCCCCTTCCAGACTAAGTCGGGACAAGCACTGAATTTTAGGAGGGGTGCCGACAGACGGGGTGGTATATTTATATTTTAAATGCCTCTAAATCACCATTATTGTCAATTAAATTATCGTTGATGGCTTCTCAATTGAGCTAACAGCCTTTTAAACTGAGATCAGTGTCTATTAAATTGCCATCAGAGGCTTCTAAACTGAGGTTAATGTCTATTAAACTGTCATGAGTGGCTTCTAAACTGGTGTTAATGCCTAGTAAATTATCATCAGAGGCTTCTAAACTGACGTTAATGTTTATTAAACCGTCATCAGGTGTTTCTAAATTAAAGTTAGCGTCTATTAAACTGTGATTATGAGTATCTATTAAAAAGATGCATAAGTCCGCGGAGAAGATTAAGTGGTATTCAGATTTACCTTGCTTCTTAGAACAAGAAAGACTGGTTTATTAAGGATGATAATTATCTTTGTCCCCTCAAATACAAAAATGATGCAATACCCTTGGGGACATACTAAGCGATACAACGATTATAGTTCATACATCCGACGAACATTTGGTGAACGTGTGCAGAAGGTATCAATCAATGCAGGATTTACATGCCCCAATCGTGATGGGAGCAAAGGGGAAGGAGGCTGCTCTTTCTGTAATAACAGTACGTTTAACCCATCGTATTGCGGACCTGAGTTGAGCATTGTTGAGCAAATTGAGAAGGGGACTTCTTTCTTTCGTCCTAAATACCAAACACAGCAGTACCTGGCCTATTTTCAGGCCTATAGTAATACCTATGGCGAAACGAGCTATCTGATTGAGCAATATAAGCAGGCTTTGGATCATCCAAAAGTGACAGGTATAGTACTTGGTACACGTCCTGATTGTATCTCAGATGATTTATTGGCGCACCTTAAAGAATGGCGTAAGGACTATTATATTGCAATAGAGCTTGGGGCCGAATCTACATCCAATGAAATGCTTAAACAAATCAACCGAGGGCATTCATATGAAGAGACGATTGATGCCGCAGAGCGAATATCGAAAGCTGGAATTCCGGTAGGTTTGCATATGATTCTAGGCTTGCCAGGAGAGGATAGAGCCCAACTTTTAAATCATGCAAATGTGGTTTCAAAGCTTCCTATTAGCTTTTTGAAACTACACCAATTACAGATTGTTAAAGGCAGTCAGTTTGGTGAAATATATGCAGAACAGCCCGACTATTTTCAATTATTTACAGCCGAAGAATTTATCGATCTGGTGGTTGATTTCATTGAGTTACTCGATCCGCGCATTGTGATGGAGCGGTTTATCAGTCAGGCACCACATGATTTATTGATAGCACCGCGTTGGGGACTGAAAAACTTTGAGTTTGTTGCAAAAGTAGAAAAGCGTTTGGCAGAACGGGATACTTGGCAGGGAAAGCGTTATCAAAGTGAACGAAGTTAAGTAGTTGTCATACTTGTCGGGGAGTTTAAGATTTAGTGTCTGAAAAATTATTACAAATTGGTGTTCTTTTTCAGAACTATATTGTGATATGCCCGTATTCAGGATGGGGACAATTAAAATACACTTTATAAATACTAATTCGAATTAATAGAAATAAGCTATATGGCGACGATGTGCCTATTGTGTCACTGGGTCGATGTATACTTTTTCTTGTTGTTAAAACAATCTGTACATGAAAAATTTTCTACTCGTATGTTTAATGCTGATCTCATTGAGTGGATTAGCGCAGGATAAGATTACGATTACTATTGCTGGTGTTGAGCCAGAAGTTGAGAAGCAGTTTTTTGATCATGATGTGATTATGTCGTGGCGAGGGTATAATAACATTACAATCCGCGCTAAAAATAAGGGCAAGAATGGATGGGCACTTTCAGGAAGTCGCATTTATAATGTTGAGTATGATGCTACAGCCAAGCATTATTATATGAGCATTGCCTGTGATATTAAAGCTTCGCAATGGCTTGATATTAACCAACCAATGATCGTGCGATTAATTGCTCATACATCGTTTGGGAACAAAATATGGTGGGAACAGGAAGTAACTCGTGATATTGATGGTCAGTCGATATTATTGAACCATTACACACGCACCGAAGGATCAACAGACAAAGCTCCGGTAAAAGGAATTTACGTACACACTAAAAAGCTAAGTTCAGCAGTTAGTACGCAAGCAAATGAATTAGGTGGAGATAAGCCGGCATCAGCCAATAACATCATCTTTATGGCTCGTAATGAGGGACAAACAGAGTGGCCGGTACAACGTACCTTAACACGCTATTTTTCAGATCGTGGTTCCATTAACTACGCGTTTGAAACAGGTGATCAAATTGATTTTAGCAAGAAAATAGAGTATGGCTTTGCTGCGTTGACTCAAAAAGGAAACTATTACTGGGTTACAACTACAAATACATCGGATAAGATTTACTTACCAATAGAAATTGATCAGTATTCAGGCAAGGCCTTTGATGTAGCTGCGGCATTGAATACAGGCGGTGCTGTTTCGACTGCCACCATTACAACTTCAGAGAAGGCCATTGAGGAGAAAGTGGCAGAAGTAACGGAAAAGCCTGCACCACCTGTTGTAAAGAAAGATCCATATACATCATTGAGTGTACATGTTGGTAAATTGAAAATTGCCAATAAACCGGATTCAGTTGTACAAGGTAACCTTAAGAGTACGCTCGAAGAAGACGGTTCTATTAAGGTTGGTAGCGCTTTGAGTGCACAGGAAATTAAATTGAAAGGCGGACAACCAATTAACTATAACCCGGGTGGCGGTTATGTTATTGAAGCTACTGCCAACGGAGATCAGACCTATGAAACCAAAAATGGTGAGATCGTATTAAAAGATGGTGCACCTATGCAGTTATCAAAGTTTTACATTAAGGCGGCGATATTAGCCAGTGATGCCAGTTTAAAGGTTGAAGGAAGCGATTTGCCAGTCAAGGCACTTGGTAAACCTGGTAAGTTTGATGTGTTTTTTGATGATTCAGGTAGACTAAAAGAAGCCACATTGGCTAAAGAAATGAGCTATACGCTTGGGGGTCGATCGTTTAGTTTTGAAGATGGCTGTAAGGTGAAGCTTTATAATGGCAGCTTTAGCGAAATTGGTTTAGTTAATGACAGAGCTCTGGATTTAAGTGGAACAAACTACCAGGTGATGGGTAATAACGGGATATCTTCCTCACTATTCTTCGATTATAAATCAGGGATGATTGAGAAGGTGGTTTTAACTGCTGATAATTCAGTTGAAATTGAAGGAGCACCTGTTCCGGTTAAAGGTGGTTCATGGATGACCTTCAATAATGATGGAGGAACATACACTATCGACCAATTCCATATTGGACAGGAGATGACACTGAATGTTTATAAAAGAAATAAGGTGAAGCCTAAAAAGGTGAAAAGAGGTAAGCGAGTAACCGTTGAAAATGGTAAAGTTACCAAGGTAAGTATGTTTTAATGAATGGGCTTACATAGTTAGAGATAAGAGAAAATGTCCGGATGATTCCGGACATTTTTCTTATAATTTGACCATCTCCCGTTTTTAACTTTCCCAATTCAATGCAAGCATTAACTGGCCAGTAGTCTGGGGCATGTGGCTCACCGGAAGAAAAGCCTTGGGTCTGGTGCTTGCAAGTAAAGTCTTCACTATGGTGCTGATTTTGTAATATATGAAATTAAACAACTCAT
>DIYS01000131.1 GCA_002429115.1 Saccharicrinis sp. UBA6048
ACTTAGTCGGGGTACTCCTCCTTTCGAAGGAGGAGAGTGACGAAAACCCTTCCCCTTCCTGACAAAGTATGGACAAGCTCTGAACTTTAGGAGGGGTGCCAACAGGCAGGGTGGTATATTTTAACTGGGGTTAGATTACTTCATCGCATCCATTGAGTAAATGGCGAAGGTTCCTAACCAGTGGCTGCCTTCATAGCTATCACCCACTACGTTTGGTAACGAATAATTGATATGCTCATCAGCAATGGCATATAAGTGATTGTATTCTGGCAATAGCTTGGCAATGCCATACAAACACCAGGCTCTGCTGAAGTTTAATCCATCTAAATGAACCAAATGCCCATCTGTTCTGTCACTTACAATGCCTGGCTCCCATTTAAACTCTGGGTTTGACAACTGAGGCAGAAAACCAGTTAACCATTGAGCAAACTCCTCTTTTGGCAATATTCTTCGCATAATGTTGACCTCCTGCAAACATGGCGATAAGAAATCTGCGCCATTAGGCTCCCAGCTTAATGGTCCGTTCTTATCATTCAAAAAGAAAAACTTTGCTCGGTCAGCTACTGCATTTTTCAATTCTTCATTTGATACCGTAACTGCGTAATCATAGGCAAAACACATCCCAAATGCCGTATTGACATGCGTTCCTACCCGTATCGCATAATTCAACTTTGGCAAAAATTCAATAAAACGCTGTGCTATTAAATCGGTTAATGGCTGCAGGTTACTTTCCAGTTCACGGGCTAAAGGATTGTCCCAGGTATGCAATTCCTCCGCCAGTTTTAATAACCAGGCCCAACCGTAGGTTCGCTCAAACGACTTTTCGTGTGGCAGTTTAAAGTATTCTACCTCAATTAAGATATTCTCTTTGGAGATATGCTCCAGCAGTTCTTTTTCAATTTCTTCCCGTCCTTCGATGTTCGGAAACTCTTTAAGAAGCTTTACTAATGTCCAGTGACCATGAACGGATGAATGCCAATCGAAGCATCCATAGAATGCCGGGTGCAATTCTTTTGGTGATTTTAACTCATCCGGACCGCTAAGTACCTGACTGAGTTTATTTGGATATTCTGTATTAATCCCATGCATTGGCAGATCAACCAGACGTTCTGCCTGAGCCTGATTTAATACAGGGATGTTTGTTCTTTCTGCTGTAGGCTCCTTTTTCTCGCTCTTTGGCACACACGCAGCCAGACAAATCATAAATATTAACAGGTATTTCATTGTTATATAATTTAATTGAAGTTGTTTCAACTTTATAACGTTTTTACCACACGGCTAACGCATTTAACAATTATAACCACCTCCCCACTTCGTGGTACTCCTCCTTTTTAAGGAGGAGAGTGACGTAAACCCGATCCCCTTCCAGACTAAGTCGGGACAAGCTCTGAATTTTAGGAGGGGTGCCAACAGGCGGGGTGGTATATTTATATTTTAAATGCGTTCACCATGATTATTACCAGATGGATTAAAACCCTTACACAATGATATAAATAAAGGTGACACATTGGCCACCTTTATATTTTTAGTTTCTAAGCAATTATCTCAAAACTACTTTTCAAGCTTTTCCAATTCAAGTGCTAATTGATCTACCAATTGATCCAACTGATTAATCACTGCCAAAATTGTTTCAGGCTTCGACAAGTCAACACCTGCTTTTTTAAGCTGCTCCATTGGATGATCGTTGCCACCTGATTTCAATAAAGTGATATAACGTTCCAATGCTGCCTGACGATCTTTCTTCTTACCTTCTGTTACATCTTTATACAACTTAGCCGATGAAGCATAACAAGTAGCGTATTGATATACATAGAATGGTGAGTTAAAGAAGTGAGGGATACGTGTCCAGGCATATCCTGAATATTGTGTAGGCTCACTTGTATCACCATAATAAGTGTCAGCAAGCTCTTTCCAGATATTTGTTAGTACATCAGCATTAACAGGACGTCCCTGCTCAGCCAAAGTATGCACCTGGTACTCGTAATCAGCAAACATGGTTTGTGCATAGAAGGTCCCTATAATACCTTTAATTGCCTGGTTTAATAAAGCAATGCGCTCCAATGGATCTTTGGTATTCTCCATCATATAATCCAATAGCAATTGCTCATTAAAAGTAGAAGCTACTTCAGCCACAAAGATGGTGTAATGGTGAGTTGCAAATGGCTGAGTTTCGTTTGAAAGCATTGTATGCATTGTATGTCCAAGCTCGTGAGTCAGGGTAAATACATAGTTTAATGTTTCATCGTAGTTAAGCATCATATACGGGTGAACGCCGTAAACACCTAATGAAAATGCTCCTGAACGCTTACCCGGGTTTTCGTACACATCTAACCAACCATTCGAAGTTGCTGTTTTTAGTTTAGACTGATAATCTTTTCCTAATGGCAATACCGATTCGGTTACAATTTCAACCGCCTCCTCATATGGATAACGCTTATTGAAATCAACCAGACTTAACGACCCGTCAAAAGAATAGTATTTTTCAAGTCCAAGAACTTTCTTGCGTAGCTTACTATATTTCTGAACAGGAGCTGTATGTTTCTTAACCGTGTTAATCAGGTTTAAATATACATCGGTAGGAATTGCATTACCTTCCAGTTTCGCATCCAGACATGTTGGGTAGTTTTTAGCACGTGCATTGGCCCAATTAGACTGAACAATACCATTATAAATAGCCGCATAAGTGTGCTTGTTTTTATAATAGATATCGTAGAATGCTTCGAATGCCTTACGACGGTCTTCCTGGTTTTTATTATGCGTTACAACCTGTGAATATCCACCAGGAGTAACCGTTACTTTTTCACCATTTGACAACTCCACTTCCGGGAAAACTATGTCAGCTGTTGAAAGCGCTTTGAATACTTCTCCTGAATTACCTGAAACCTGTGAAAATAAAGAAATTAAATGCTCCATCTCTTCACTTCTAACGTGCTTCTGAAGACGGTACATATCAGTCAATTCGAATTCATACACTTTTAGTGCTTCATTATCAGCAATCCATTGTTTCATGGTTGCCTCAGGAATCTGAATCATCTCAGGCGACATCCACGCCATAGAAACACCAAATTGAGCAAACATCAGCTGTACCTTCTGTAGTTTCGACTGAAGTTCAGTATTACGGTTATCAACAGTACTTTGCAGATTTACAAAGCTATAAGCCTTGTATGCCTTTTTCATCAGGTTTTCCTGCAGGCTCATCATCGCCAATAAATTATCAGCACTCTGACCTAATTTACCTTTGTAAGTCAGCATTTCATCCATTTCTTTTTGGATGGCTGCTAAATCAGCTTCCCAGGCTTCCCAGCTGGTGTACATATCATCGAAATTCCACTTATATTTTTCAGGAATCTCCTCACGTGTTTTGTAGTTTACCTGTGCAATTGACAGCATGCAACTTGCTATCAACACACTCATTAATAATAATCGTTTCATCTTAGTCTATTTTTTTCAATAACAGTTTAAGTTTATTTGGGACAAGATCTCTGCTATTTAATATTCAGTTTCTTTTTAATCGATTTAGGAATCGCATCCTTATGCAATAGGATAGCTACTGTATTCAAACGCATATAGCTTTCCGACATATATAAGTAGCCTTCATAACCGCCGCGATTGGTTCCCCAGCTATTTTTGGTTTTGTAATATGGCGTGCCGCTTTGGTCTTTCGATAATCCTGTAATGTGCATCAAGTGATCGTCTGTTGCCTGCCACGAAAGAAATGCTTCCTGGCGAACTTCAGGTGTAATGTTTTTCTCCTCTTGTGGAGCAAATCCTTTTTCTTCATCAACCGGAACAATGGCTGCTCCCAACTTGTGTGAAAAGAATTTCTCGCTCACATCGCCATCCCAAACAAATGAGTAGTCATTAGCCAAAGCGTAATTCATAACCTCCACCAACTCATCCAATGGTAAGTTGTAATATAAATCATCACTCCAGTTATCCGGCACCTCCAAATTAAAGACTTTATAATATGGATGATGTGTATAAGATGTTAACTCCACATAATCATCCGCATTAATCTTCATGTCACTCGCATACTGCTGAGGTGTTTTACCCTCTACTTCTGCAGGAATCTCTCCTAAATAAATATCAAGAACTGATCCCAGTACTTCGTACCAAACTGACGAAGGCTTTGCTTTCTTGGCTTTGATGTAATTATCCAACAGCACTTTTTGCGACGATACCAATTCAGAATGGTTGTGTGGTAAAGTCACATCACGACGCCCCGGATAAACATCTTCTGTTGCCATTCCATGCTGACGAAGGATTTTTATGACATCATGTGCCTGACCACCTTCGCTGAAATTACCTTTTCCATGAGCCATCACATATAAACGTGCTTTCTCAGGGTAGGCAAAACGAACAAAATACATTTCTGATAAATCAACTTCAGGGCCTCCCTGACGAATGATTTCAGTCTCGATAAATGATGTAGTGCTATACGACCAGCATGTACCTGAACGATCCTGACTCTTTACAGGTGTTGTTTTAATGTCGTGCACTGATGTGAATTCGAGTGAACTCTTCGGCTCATCCTGAGCCACAGCACCCCATGCTACAAAAGCAGCTAAGGCAATTAATTTTAGTTTCTTCATGAGTAGTTTATTAGTAATTAGACAGTAAATTAATGAAGTAGTTAATGATTAATGATGAGTGATTAGTGATTAATTACTATTCCCTATTCCCTATTCCCTATTCACTATTCATTTATCACTTCATTAAATTACTGACTACATATTAGTTTCTGACGTTTATAGTCCTTCCTTAACGGTTGCTTCTACCTCATCAACAGTAATTGGAATACGATCTCCTAAGATACGACAACCATCTTCTGTTACTAAGATATCATCCTCAAGGCGAACACCACCGAAATCTTTATATGACTCTACCTTATCAAAGTTGATAAATTCAGCATTTGTGCCATCGGCTTTCCATTGGTCAATTAATGCAGGGATGAAATAGATACCCGGCTCATTAGTTACACAGAATCCAGTTTGAAGCGTACGACCAAGACGCAATGCACCTAAACCAAATTGGCTGCTGCGCTCCATCTCATCCATATAACCCACCAATGTATCGTTGTAGTCTTCCATATCGTGAACATCGAGTCCAATCATATGACCCAATCCGTGTGGCATAAATAAAGCATGTGCACCTGCAGCAACAGCCGCATCCACATCGCCCTTCATCAATCCAAGGTCTTTTAAACCTGAAGCCAGCACACGAGCAGCAACCAGGTGAACATCTTTATAAGTTACACCAGGCTTCGTTGCTTCGCGGCTGATATTATTCGCATCAAGTACAATCTGATAAATCTCTTTCTGACGCTGTGAGAAAGTACCTCCTACAGGTGATGTACGAGTATGGTCAGTCGCATAGTGTAATGGTGATTCAGAGCCGCCATCTACTAATAATAAATCGCCTGTTTTTAGAACATTGCCATGATTGTGATTATGCAAAGTCTCACCGCGCTTGCTACAGATGATTGGAAATGACACCATTCCGCCACCTGACATTGAAATACCTTCCAGTGCTCCGGTAATGGCCTGCTCCGAAGCGCCATCGTGAGCCATGCGCATTGCGGTAGTATGCATCTTGTAAGCAACTGCCATATGACGCTCCATCTCTTCAATCTCACATGGTTCTTTAATCGAACGGATTTCAATACATGCTTTGGTAAATTCAAGAGACGCTTTTTCTTTAACTTCGGAGTGATGACAACCAAGCAAGTCTGAAAGCCACATAATATTCTCACCACGGTAAGGCGGATTGAAATGCACTTTTTTGCCTGAAGCCAAAGCATCTGCAATCATCTTTGGTAGTTCAGACATCGACTTGATGTTTTCCACACCAACACTGGCTGCTTTTTCCTCCATAGTAGGCTGTGGTCCCATCCAGATGATATGCCCCAATGAGATATCATCACCAATCAAATATTCTTTGTTGTTATCTACATCAATAATAGCAGCATGATCCTGCAAGTCGATACCAAAGAAATACAAGAAAGTACTATCCTGACGGAAGTGATATACATTGTCAGCATAATTCATCGGAACATCTTTATTTCCTAACATTAAAATAAGCCCCGACTCAACCTTCTCTGCCAGTCGTTTACGTCTGTTTATATACGTCTCTTTTGAAAACATGTTTATTGATTTTAAAAAATTGGATTTCAATATACGCCTTTTATCAACAATGGGAAACGATTTATGTCAGGTTGCTTAGATAAGCAGCTAGATGCTAGTTACTAGTAACAGGCTTTCATCTTAAAGTTTGTTCTGATTGAGCATACTGTTTTAAAAGTGTAGTGATCCATTCATCATGAAAACATGGGACATACGGCAGTAGAAAAGCACATTGGGCGTCAAAGATGGATATTGGCTACACTGCAGCTCTTCCCGGGTAGCCTCGACGAATATTGGCTGCCCTGCAGGTACCTCCGGGCATCCACGACAGCCTGCTGCTGCTGCTGCTGTCAGGTAGCACCCCGGGCATCCACGACAGCCTGCTGCTGCTGCTGTCAGGTAGCACCCCGGGCTGCCACGACACCTTCGCACTGCAGCAGGCATTGATTCGGGGCTCTCCGGAGTAACCTGCAGTGTAGCAGACATCCATGTCCCGCACCGGCAAGCAACCTGCAAGACATTGAACTATTGATGCCCGGCACCGATTAGCCTGTTGTACAGCTGCCAGCATCCATTCCTGCAACCCAAGGTATTTTCTGGCTACAGCTGACATTGCCTCTGACTGCCCAAAGTAAGCTGTAGTGCAGCCAGAGGCCATTCAGGCAGCCCAAATAACTCGCAAAAATAAATAGGCGCCTGCCTTACTATTTAAATCTTATCCGTTTATATTCGCATGATAAGCAGCTAGAGGCTAGTGTGATGATTACTTAATTGCCGAATTACAAATACCTAACAGGTTTCTCAAACCTGTTAGGTATACAATGATTAAACTAGTTCAGGTATTTACCATTCTATACACTAGCTGCTCTTATTAAAAACCTGATTTTACTCAATTTGCCTTTTGTCATGTATATCATATAAAGATGATTGTAATTTCGCTCAAAATAAGAAAATTAAAAACTTATCATATGGATACAAAAGCGTTTCAGGCAGCAATTACAGAGGGAATTCCTGAAGTGTTGCCAACACCACAATCTTACGATCCAAACATCAACCACGCTCCTAAGCGTAAAGAAATTTTAAATGATGATGAGAAGAAACTGGCATTGCGTAATGCACTTCGTTACTTCCCGGAAAAGGATCATGCTGAGTTAGCTCCTGAGTTTCTGCAGGAACTAAACACTTATGGTCGCATTTACATGTACCGTTTGCGTCCTGATTATGAAATGAAGGCTCGTCACCTGGATGAGTTTCCACACAAATCCCGTCAGGCTGCAGCGATCATGCTGATGATTCAGAATAACCTTGACTATGCAGTAGCACAGCATCCACATGAGTTAATTACATACGGTGGAAACGGTGCTGTTTTTCAAAACTGGGCACAATACCGCCTTTGCATGAAATATTTGTCAGAAATGACAGACGAGCAAACCTTAGTCATGTATTCAGGTCATCCAATGGGATTATATCCATCGCACAAAGATGCGCCTCGTGTGGTTGTGACAAATGGTATGATGATTCCTAATTATTCTAAACCGGATGATTGGGAGAAATTTAATGCATTAGGAGTAACTCAGTACGGTCAGATGACTGCAGGTTCGTTTATGTACATTGGCCCACAAGGTATTGTTCACGGAACAACGATCACTGTATTAAATGCAGGACGTAAGATTTCAGGTGGTAAAACTGATTTGGCAGGTAAGTTATTTATTACTGCTGGATTGGGTGGTATGTCAGGAGCACAGCCAAAAGCCGGAAATATTGCTGGCGTTATCAGTATCACCGCCGAAGTTAATCCAAAAGCTACGCATACGCGTCATTCTCAAGGCTGGGTTGATGAAGTAATCTCTGACCTGGACGAATTGGTAGCTCGTGTTGAAAAAGCAAAAGCCGGTAAAGAGGTTGTTTCTATTGCCTACCAGGGTAATATTGTAGATGTGTGGGAGAAATTTGCTGAAGAAGGCATTAAGGTTGACTTAGGTTCTGACCAGACATCATTACACAACCCTTGGGCTGGTGGTTACTATCCTGTAGGTTTGTCATTTGACGAATCGAACAAGATGATGGCCGAAAACCCTGATTTATTCAAAGAAAAAGTACAGGAAAGTTTACGTCGTCATGTGGCTGCTGTGAACAAGTGTACTGACAATGGTATGTACTTCTTCGACTATGGTAACGCATTCTTATTGGAGTCGAGCCGTGCCGGAGCTGATATCATGAATGAAAAAGGTGATTTCAAATATCCATCGTATGTACAGGATATTATGGGTCCAATGTGTTTCGACTATGGTTTTGGTCCTTTCCGCTGGGTATGTGCCAGCAACGATCCTAAAGATTTAGCGATCACTGACCAGATTGCAACCGATGTATTGGAAGAACTAATGCAGGAGTCTCCGGCGGAGATTCAGCAGCAGATGGCTGATAATATCCTTTGGATTAAAGAAGCAGGTAAAAATAAGATGGTAGTAGGTTCGCAAGCTCGTATTTTGTATGCTGATGCCGAAGGACGTACGCGTATTGCAGCTGCTTTCAACAAAGCGATTGCTGAAGGTCGTATTTCGGCCCCGGTTGTATTAGGTCGTGATCACCACGATGTATCAGGTACTGATAGCCCTTACCGCGAAACATCTAACATTTATGATGGGTCACGCTTCACTGCTGATATGGCCGTACACAATGTGATTGGTGATTCATTCCGTGGTGCTACCTGGGTATCGTTACACAACGGTGGCGGCGTAGGCTGGGGTGAAGTAATGAATGGTGGATTTGGTATGGTATTAGACGGATCAGATGATTCACACCGTCGCTTGACCAATATGCTTTTCTGGGACGTTAACAACGGTATTTCTCGTCGTAGCTGGGCTCGTAACGAAGGTGCTGTATTTGCTATTAAACGTGCCATGGAGGCCAACCCTAACTTAAAAGTTACCATCCCTAATATGGCTGATGATAACTTAATCGAAGGGTTATTCTAAAAATTAGCTTAATTAGCTTTTATATAGTGTTTAGTTTAAGCCTGTTCCGCCATGGAGCAGGCTTTTTTACTCAAAAAAAAGCCGCCGCCCATTATTGAACGACAGCTTCTGAAATGTTGAATGCGAGTTTTATTTCTTAATAACCTTTTGAACAGATGTGCTACCATCTACAAGTTTAACATGTAGAATATACATACCCTTTGATAAATCAGTGGTAACCAACCGATTTACTCCAGCATTATCAATTTTAACAACTTGTCCAACCGCATTGTACAAGGTAATACTTTGTACATCATTTGATGCCTTAACCTGAATTTCATTATCAAATGGATTCGGGCTGATGATGATTTTTGAAACCTGTTTAGTATTTAGGTTTGTAGCCGTGTCATCAACGCCGGAGACATATATACCAGTAACTTCCCATTTATTATCTATAGCTGCCGACGAAGTATAAATAAATGCAAAGTAGATATTGCCTGAATAGGAGCTAATATCAACAATTGTACGCTTAAATTCCCAACTACCAGGAGACAATTCATAGGATGGTAAATCCATCCAAGTTGCAGAAGCTGGATCTCCTTGTCCATCATAATCGGTTGAATATTTAACTTCTAAATTATCGCTCACAGTATTAACGGCAGTCTCAAACTCGAGAGTTTCATCTTTTGTATCATCCAAGTTAATAACAGGAGTTATTAACCAATCCTCATTATCATTTCCATTCCCATCAATTTGAGCAAACGTTTTACCACTAAAAATACCATACTCCCATGCTTCTGTTCCAGAAACAGATATTGCCTCAAAACCTCCAAGAGTTCCATTGCCAAAGTTTTCCCAGAAAACTTCAGTATCATGACCATCAATCGAGAAAACAGCGTCCGATTCATCATTTACAGTTGTATTGTCAGCATCAACAACACGTAGTTTATAGCCATCCCACGTCCATGCATTCGCTGGAATATCAAAGTCATATGTATTAGCTCCATCAACTGAAGCCATATTGTCAGTGATTTGTTCCCACTCCATTTCATCAGTCCAGACTTCGAAGAACACGTTAGATACATCAGTGCTATTCCATGCAAACTGCACTTGCTGACCAGCATTGTAAGTACCACCTCCATTTGGTGATGTTAATTCAAGAACGCCAACTGTAACATTATTGGTAGCACCTGGCGTTGGGTTTCTGGCTACAAAGTTTGACGTATTTCTGGCTCCGCCTTCACCATCGGTATTTCTTTGTAGAGAGTTTGAGGTATCATCATTAAGTTGTGGTTCATCTGTATTTAATAGGGTTAACAATCCACTATCATCACTATCATTTGTACCATATACCACTGCATCAACAATATCTGTTAAAGTAACAGCAGTCCCATCAGGAAAATCTGTTTCATCTGCCATATATAGCGCTACGGCATCAGCTCCATTTTGTATGGAGGATGTTAATGCCATATCGGCCTCATCAACAGCTCCAATAACAAAATATCCATTAGCAGCAATGTTATAACCATCTAAGTCGTAAGCAGCGTAAGATTGATCATTACTACCATTAAATAGTACCAACACATAACCATCTAAAGAAACCTCAGAAGATGAAGTATTGTACAATTCGACAAATTCAGCTTCATCTGTTCCTGATTGGTCGGCATCAATTTCGTTGATTAATACTTGTGCCTGTAAAAAATTGACAAAAGTTAAAGTAAATACAAAGAGTAAAGTTCTTTTCATAGTAACATTTTTAGGTTTAAAAAAATTGATACTACTAAATTAAAACAAAAACAATCAGCATTTCAAGTTTTTAAACCCCTTAATATTAACTCTTTATTAACTTTTAGTAGACCTATTGGTCGCCAAGCAAGACAGGCACTACGAAATAGGTATTTAATATTCCTAAAAAAGTTATAGCAGAACTTAACTACATATATAAAATCCAGATGAATGTTTTATTATGCATCTATTAATGAAATAGATAATCAATATTCAGATTCAAGAGTTTTGATTTGTTGTGCAATGTCTCTTTTATAGGCGCCTGTATTAAGCGACTTAGCCCGTTCGATATAATGTCGAGACGATATTGTGTCATTGCAATGAGTTAAGGATAGCTTAGCGGCCTTTAATGCCGCATATGGTCCATAATATCGCTCATCATTTGCAGCCAGTTCAATAACCTTTTTATAACTATTTATCGCCGCTTCATAACGATCCAAGCTTTCGTTGATTGATCCTAAACGATAATAGTACTCCAGCTGATAAAACGGACTTAATACATCCGAATTTTCATTTCGCAGCGCTTGTTTTGCCTCTTGATAATAACCACCATCGAAGAACAATCGTGCTTTTAGTAAGCCCATTGGCTTATTTTCTAAATCAGAAAGCTCTCTGATCGCTTGCCTGTCATTTGATGTAGGTAATGTATCGATGGATACTGCCACTGCCATTATACTATCCCGAGCCATTACATTACTACCATCAATGTGGTGCCACCAGGCTTGTCGCATTAAAGCATCTGCTCTAAAACTATTTCCCTTAAAGGTGCATAAGAAATCATTAAAGGCTATCATACTTGTTTCGTCCAAATTATTCAGCTTTGTCCGGCCATTGAAATAATGTAACAAAGGAAACTGTTTGAACTGAAGCGTATTCGTTTCCGATAAAAGTTCCAGAGCTTTTTCATTGAGTCTGTTCTTCACGGCCAATGAAGCAGCTATAAATGTTATAATTGGAGCTTCTTGTCTTTGAGCGTCAGATATGAAATCTCTTACAAAGGCATCATCTGGTTTTCCAAATTTAAGCTGCAAATACCCCTGCATAACAAGTGCCTCGGTATACAACCCTGGTTCGCCTTTTACATTGCGTTTATATTCCTCCAACAACTTAAAGCCCTTAACCGCATCACCTTCCATCCCTATTAGTGACATCCAAAAACGGTATTGATCCGGCACCTGAGCCAGAAGTACTTCAAATAAACCACTCAGCTTTTTAAACTCTAATTCAGAAGTTGATTCATCCAGATGCTTAAAGATTCTGAAAGCCTTATAAAATGCGCGAACACCTTCAAATTCATTACCTGTCATCCAAAGAATCAAAGCCTTTTGAACTGATAGATTACAATATTGAAATTCTTCCTGAGGCTGATCATTCAATTTGTTTTCAAACGCTTCGTAAGCATCCTGAAACGAATTAAATTGCGCTTTCTGTTCATTCGTGAGGAAATCTAAAAATGTCCGATACCCTTGAATAAAAGATGAGTTAGTCTTGACAGGCTTTTGCATGCTATAAATATGCTGCAGCTCTATCTTCTCCTGATCCGACAAGTAAAGATTCTGTGCATTGAGAAACACAGAAATAAATAAGAGAAATATTACAGGCCAGATTTTTAGCATTGTTTAAAAATAGCAAAAGCTATTTGAATATCCGTAATTATGCATAAGCTGCAGGTAAAAGTATCTTGCAAGCTAAAAACTTAAGACAGAGACTCTGAGTCGCAGAGTCTTATAATAAGACTCAGAGGTAACACTGTGTCTTTGCGTCTCGTGTTTATTCATTTATGCTTAAAAGCGGACAATCATAAAAGCTATAAACAAAAACAGCCGGAACAAGTCCGGCTGCAATATTTTATAAGGTGATGCTTTGCTTACTCAGCAGTTTCGCCACCAATTGCGTTATCAACTAAGATACGTCCGCAATACTCACAAACGATAATCTTTTTGCGAGAAGCGATGTCCATCTGACGCTGAGGTGGGATTTTGTTGAAACAACCACCACATGCATCACGCTCTACAGTCACAACCGCAAGACCGTTACGGGCATTTTTACGGATACGTTTGAAAGCTACACTTAAACGTTCAGGAATAATCTGTGAAATTTCTTCCGATTTAGCAATCAGACGCTCTTCTTCAACCTGTGTTTCACCTACAATTTCTTCCAACTCTTTTTTCTTAGCATCAAGGTCAGCCCTGCGCTCGTCTAAAAGTGTTTTTGATGATTCACCAAGTTCTTTTTTATTTTTCAGTTCGGCAGTGAATTCTTTGATACGCTTTTCACACAATTCAATCTCTAACTTTTGGAATTCAATCTCTTTTGATAAAGAATCAAATTCACGGTTATTGCGAACATTGCCTTGCTGTGCTTCGTATTTTTTAATCAGAAGATCTGCCTCTTTAATCTCGTTTTTCTTGGACAGGATGGCGTCATTTAAGTTCTTCACCTCTCCGTCAAGGTTACCCATACGAGTATCAAGCCCTTCTATTTCATCCTCCAAATCCTGAACCTCTAAAGGAAGTTCTCCACGTAATGTGCGAATCTTGTCGATTGACGACTCAACGCTTTGAAGATCGTAAAGAGCTTTTAATCTCTCTTCTACCGTCATCTCTGGTGCATTTGCTTTTGAATCTTTTGCCATGCTGTTATAAATAATTTACGGGATTGGTATTCACGTTTGATAAATGGATTGCAAAATTAGAGAATTTTTTTGTAAGTATCTCAAAAAAAACTTCTTTAGTGTATTGTTCGCTCTCAAAATGTCCAATATCAGCTACTAAAATCTGATCTTCGGCATCGGCAAACTGATGATATTTGAAATCTCCGGTGACAAATGCATCCGCTTTTTCGACGATTGCCTTACCCAGAAGAAAGCTGCCCGATCCCCCACAAAGCGCTACACGCTTAATTGGTTTGTTGAGTATAGGCGTATATCGTACGCACCCAACCTTAAAGATATTCTTAAGTCTGTTTAAAAAAGTTGCCTCGTCAATTTCTTCTGGTAATTCGCCCACCATACCTATACCCACTGTTGGCCATTCATTTGCCAATGGATACAAATCATAGGCCACTTCTTCATAGGGATGTGCTTTTAGCAGTGCTTTGACAACTCGTCCCTTAAGGTAAGTTGGCAATATAGTCTCAACTCTTACCTCCTTTTCTGAGTGAAGTTTTCCTTTTTCTCCAACATATGGATTGGTGTCATCACCCGCTCTGAAGGTACCTTCTCCGATAGTATTGTAACTGCAAGCATCGTAATTGCCAATTTTGCCGGCACCTGCATTGAAAATAGCTTCTCTTACTTTATCAGCGTGCTCCTCAGGAACAAAAGTGACCAGTTTTAGAAGGCTTTCTTTTTTAGGCGAAAGAATTTTGCAGTTTTCTAAGCCTAGCTTTTCACACATCTTACCACTCACTCCGTTTAATACTGAATCGGTATTGGTATGTGAGGCGTAAATAGAAATGTTATTTTGAATGGCTTTAATGATAATGCGTTCGGTAGCATTTCGCCCGTTAATGCGTTTTACGCCAGAAAGCATAATCGGATGATGTGAAACTATCAGGTTACAGCCTCGCTCTATAGCTTCATCCATTATTTTCTCGGTAATATCCAATGTAATTAACACTCCTTTGGCCTCATGCTGAGCGTCTCCAATCAATAAACCAACATTATCAAAATCTTCTTTAAGAGCAGATGGAGCAAACTGCTCCAGCTCGTCAATGATATCCTGTATATACACTATGTTTCTTCTTAATCAATATTATCCCGAATCTCAACCAATAATTCTCTAATATCTTTGAGCTTAGAAACCACCTCAAAGTTATTAACGGTATCGTCATGATTCTCCTTTAGTTTTTTCTGAGCACCTTTCAAAGTCATCCCCTTCTCTTTCACCAGGTGAAAAATCAAATGAAAGTTCTCTACATCTTGAGGCGTAAACATACGATTGCCCTTCTTGTTTTTGTGCGGTTTGATAATATCAAACTCTTTCTCCCAAAAACGAATCAAGGAAGTATTAACTCCAAACATTTCAGCGACCTCGCCAATAGAATAAAACAAGCGCTCTACTTTTTGCTCCTTGTATGGCATAACTTTGATTTTTACGTCTATGGTTAAAGATGTAACACAATATTAGGGGTTATTTGGCGAAAAGCCAAATGCCGCTTGTCAGTTACGCAAATGGTCAATTTAGAATTCAAGGATTATAACAGGGCCTAGATAGCCGGCGCAAAGTGATTATTTGGTGAGCAACTCAATATTTTCTTTTAACTCCTGCAAAGTTCCATGGATAATTTGCCAGACTTCTTCGGCATCAATCCCGAAATAATTATGAGCAATTATATTCCGAAATCCTTTGATTTTAAACCAATCAATCTGGCCTTCTGTTTCATGAATGAATTTCTCCGACAGTTTATCAACCATTTCACCAATAACAATAAAGTTCATCAGTGAAGCATCAAAAGAAATAGTTTCGTTATAAAAATCGTCTGCATTCTTGAAACGACCTGAATAATCTTCAATCTTTTTGATTGATTCAAGCATATTTAATAAGCAACTAAAATCTTTGTGTGCTAAATTATGCATATTTTGCTTCTGAAAGAATTTGTTGCCTAAAGATATTATTAATGTATTTTTCTCTACAGATATCAACAGATAGTTTAAACTTCGACTGAATTTCATTTTTCAATCGTTTTTTAATCTCGTATAGATCTGGAGTATTATCTTTAAACTCAACAATTAGGTCTATGTCGCTATTCACATTCTGATCACCTCTGGCATAAGAACCAAAAATCCCAATTTTTATCAAATGATATTCTTTCTTCATGCGTTTTTTATTAGAAGCCAGATAGAATAATATTTCATTTGAGTCCACCATCAGAATTATTTTATATCAAATATACAATTTTTCTTAACATTGATGCCCCTTCAAATGTCTCAATAGGCATAACTAAATTGTATCTTTAACATCAAAATATTGCAAGCATGTTCAAAACACCAATAATAACCATCATATTACTTGTATTAAGTGCTAATGTTAAAGCCCAATCAAACGACGGTCTGTCATTTATTGGGGTAGGCGACATGATGTTGGGCACGCATTTCCCAACGGTTGAATATTTACCTCCTAATGATGACCCCTGGCCATTACTAGAAGAGCTGCAGATTATTTTTGCCGATGCTGATGTGGTATTTGGAAACTTAGAAGGCGCTTTTCTGGATGAAGGCGAGGTTTTTAAACGTTGTAAAGACTTAAGCAAGTGTTATGCATTTAAAACGCCTACTCGCTATGCGCCTGTTTTGAAAAAGGTAGGGTTTGATTTTTTGAGCATAGCCAATAATCATATCCGTGATTTTGGACCTGAAGGATTAATAACAACACGCCGCCTGCTTGACAGCCTTGAAATTGCCTATGCCGGATTGATTGACAAGCCTTCTGTTATCAAAGAGATAAATGGCAATACAATAGGCATGTGTGCTTTTGCACCTAATACCGGCACCGCTCAAATTGGTGATATTGAAGGAGCTGCTAAAATCGTTAAATCATTGGCCAAAAAATGTGATTATGTAATTGTATCGTTTCATGGTGGCGCCGAAGGAAAAAGCCATATGCATGTAACTCGTGAAACCGAAATCTTTTATGGCGAAAACAGAGGAAACGTGCATAAATTCTCTCATGCAATGATTGATGCGGGTGCCGATATCGTATTTGGACATGGCCCTCATGTACCACGTGCTATTGAGGTGTACAAAAATCGTTTTATTGCCTACAGTCTTGGCAATTTTTGTACATATAGTCGGTTTAACCTGACTGGTGCCAATGGTTTATCGCCTGTTGTACAAGTTTGGACTAATAAAGATGGATCATTTGTGCGGGGAAAAATTCATTCGTTCCGCCAAATTAAGGGTAAAGGTACGTTTAGGGATTATGGCAATGCCGTTGTTTATAAAATGTGTGATCTGACTAAAATTGATTTTCCTGAGCTCAACCATCGATTAATTATTGATGATGATGGCGACTTTTTTATGCCATTTGAGAATACAATCCAAGGCAAAGGCATCACAACATCAAAGAAAACAAATATTACTATTCCAAATCAGTTATAGATATATACCTCAGCTCTAAATATAAAATGCAAGAGACTAGAAAGTTAAATCTTTTGAAAATAACGGTGGATGATCAATGACTCTTTACACTCTGATTTGTTTATAAATAAAGGTGATTTCTTTATTAAAGAAGGGCAGCCAAATTATAGAATAGGGCAACTCATAAAAGGCGTTTTAAGAGGTTATACAATTAATAACGAAGGTGAAGAAACAACAACACATTTTTATATTGAAGGAGATTTAGTGTCTGGCAACTACATACCAAATATACCCGCAACAATGAACATACAGGCATTGGAAAACTGTCATATTTCTGTTGCTAACTATAAAGAGGTATTTTCTCATGTCAACACAGATCCAGAACTGACAAACATTATTTTATCAAATTTCCAGAAACTAAACAAACAAAACAATTCACGAATTGAAGCCTTAATTAACGGAGATTCATTGACCAGGTACAAATGGTTTTTAAACGAATACCCGGAGCTTCTTAACCGAATACCTCATTATCATATTGCCAATTTTCTGGGCATGACACCAACTCAATTAAGTCGGACAAGAAAGACGCTTTCTCAACAAATGTAAATGAAACACTGTTTTTGACTCCTTATTTTTGCTTCCATATTTAATAAGAAAATCATGAGTCATAAAACACTTTTCTGGACTGCACTTATCACTTGCATGATAATGGTAAGTGCCTGCGACACTCAGCACAATTCGCATAAGCACAGTCACCACCACGAGCAAAGCTCACACAAACACTCCAACTTAAAAAACAAATTCACCATGCAAATTAAGAAGCCAAATCGCGTATCACACACCTACGAACAAATCATAGATGGAACAATCGAAGAAATCATGCCATTATACTGCCCGGTGCGAGAACTGGATTGGTGCGAAAACTGGAATCCTAAAGCCGTAATCAGCCATTCCGGTTTGGTTGAAAAAGATTGTGTTTTTATTACACCCCATGGAGATGAAGATATTGTTTGGATTGTGAGTGATTATGATATCGAAAAAGGACATGTTGAAATGTATTATCATGTTCCTGACATGCTTATTACTAAACTAGAGATTCAGGTAAGTCAAATAAGCCCAAATAAAACCAAAGCAATACTCACCTATACGAAAACATCCATCAGTGAAAAAGGTGATGAGCTTATTAAAAGCTTTACGAAAGAAAGCTATAACACAATGATGGATTCCTGGGAAAAAGCCATGAATCATTATCTGAAAACTGGTGAAATCCTAACTGGCTTGCCAAATTGGTAATACAGGAAGGCGAGGATTAAGCTAATTCTTCAACGGCAGACTCGCCTTAATTTTACTTTTCACCCCATCTTGTAATTAGTAATAGGCCTATGAAAGTGATAGCACCATTATAGATAAGTTTCTCATAACCCATTGAAACATTATAATCCAAAATACCAATAATTACTGGTGAGATAATCGCAATTAGAGGTACCCAAGCATCTCGTACTTTCAGTTTAGTAAATAATCCAAATGCATACAATCCCAAAAGTGGTCCGTATGTATAGCCCGCCAGATTAAATACGGTACTAATAACACTATCGTTATTAAACAGCCTGAATAAGAGAATAACAACTGCCAATAGAATACTGAAGCCAATGTGCACTTTAATTCGCGTATTGCGAGCTGATCGATTGTCTTTCTTTTCAACTCCCAGAATATCTACCGAAAATGATGTTGTTAAAGATGTTAAAGCTGAATCGGCACTTGAATAAGCTGCTGCAACCAAACCCAACATAAAAAACACTCCAACAATTTTAGGCAGATAGCCGCCTGTTGCTATAATTGGAAACAAATCATCCGATCTTTCAGGCAGTGCAATTCCCTGATTGGCTGCAAATATAAATAGCAATGCTCCCAATCCTAAAAACAACAGATTAACCGGAATAAAAGAGAAACCGTACCAATACATATTCTTTTGTGCATCTTTCAGGTTTCTACAGGTCAGATTCTTCTGCATCATATCCTGATCTAAACCAGTCATTACAATGGTAATAAATGCTCCGGTAATAAATTGCTTAATAAAGTGTTGTTTTGACGACCAGTCGTTAAATTCAAACATCTTTGAATATTCGCTATCTGTAATTGTGCCAATCATACCTGTAAAACTCAGATCCATTGTTTGGCAAATAACAATGATTGTTATACCAACACTCAACAACATAAAAAGCGTTTGAAGGGTATCGGTCCAGATTATTGTTTTAATACCTCCTCTGAAAGTATATAACCAAATTAGTAAAATGGTAATTAGCACTGTTATTTCAAATGGTACTTTAAAAGCATCAAACACAGCAATCTGAAGCACATTAGCCATCAGGTATAAACGTGCTGAAGCTCCAATTGTGCGCGACAACAGAAATAATATGGCACCTGACTTATAGGAAAGAAAACCAAAACGCCCATCCAAATATGTATAGATTGATGTAAGGTTTAGGCGGTAGTACAATGGTAATAGTATGTGAGCAATAACAAGGTATCCCAGGAAATACCCCATTACCATTTGCATATAACTAAGTCCGGTTGCTCCAACCCATCCAGGAACGGATATAAATGTAACTCCTGACAAGGATGCACCAATCATTCCTATGGAAACAATGTACCATGGCGATTGCTTATTTCCCCTGAAAAAAGTGTCGTTATCCGATTTTTTACCAGTTATTAAGGAGATGAGAATAAGTAATGTGAAATATCCGGCTATTATAGATGCTGTTAATATTGGACTCATTGTTAGATGTATTTACAGCACTAAGATAGAAGATAAGTTGAAAAGTTCCTTGTGCTGAGTTTTGGGTTCTAAGTTCTGAGGTCAGGTTTGAAATTGAAATTTGGTGAAACTGTTAATTGGGGAATTGTCGAAAGGTTTGTGGGTTGAGAAGTTGAAGGACTTATAGTGGAAAAGTTTATCAGTTTAAAAGTTGAATGAGACCAGGAGCCGGACTTGGACATGCATGCTCCATCGCACATCATCAATCATAATTCATAAATCTAACATCCATTTAGACTCCACGGCGTTCAGCCACAATCATTAGTGCTTCTTCTCGTATAATTTCCGGTGGATCTATCTGGCGGATTTGCAGGCTTTTTAACCAGCTGGCTACCTCGCGTTCTTTAAGAGTAAATAAAACTTCACGGAATTGCTCAATCTCATCATCCGAATAGCTATCTGACGATTTATCTTTGAAGTCATCCAGTTCTTCGTCTTCGTAGTATTCAACCTTATCGCTACTGCTTAATAAACTATCGGCCTCGCATACCTCATGTGCGCCACAGCAATCATCTACCACAAGTGGTTGTTCATCACCCTCATCTTTTGACTTTCGTGTAAAAATGAAAGCCAAAACCAACGCCACAACTATTGCTCCCAATAAATAAATCATGCTGCAAAATTAAAAAATAGTCAGAAGTAAAAAGGCAGAAAGCAGAAATTTGTTCACTACTAAAACTTCTGCCTTCTACCCAATATGATCTGACTAACTTAGTACTTCCACTTATTTGCCAATGCTACCAACGACAGCATTACAGGAACCTCAACCAAAACGCCAACTACCGTAACCAATGCAGCTGGCGACTGTAAACCAAACAAAGCAATTGCAACAGCAACAGCTAACTCAAAAAAGTTACTGGCTCCGATCATCGCTGCCGGTGAACAAACTGCATGCGGAAGCTTTAATTTTCGCCCCCCAAACCAGGCAATAAAAAAGATAAAATAGGTTTGGATTATTAGAGGAACGGCAACCAAAATTATAATTAATGGATTGCTGGTGATATTATGCCCTTGAAAAGCAAATAACAAAACTAGAGTAGCCAATAATGCAAAAATGCTGACTGGCTTAAATTTTGGTAAAAACACCTCCGTAAACCATTTTACACCGTGCTTCTTAATCATGTAGCGATTGGTTAATGTTCCGGCCAACAATGGCACAACCACAAATACAACCACACTCGTTACTAAAGTATCGTATGGGATGGTGATATTGGTAACTCCCAATAAAAATCCAACAATTGGTACAAAGGCCACCAAAATAATTAAATCATTGACCGAGACCTGTACTAATGTATAATTCGGATCACCATCGGTCAGGTATGACCATACAAACACCATAGCTGTACAAGGCGCTGCTCCCAAAAGTATTGCCCCGGCAATATATTCACCTGCCAATTCCGGCTCTATAAAAGCACCGTAAAGCTTAGTGAAGAATATCCAGGCAAAAAAGGCCATGGTAAACGGCTTGATCAACCAATTTATTATCAATGTGAGGATTAAACCTTTTGGACGTTTACCCACATTTTTGATACTCGTAAAATCTACCTGAAGCATCATTGGGTAAATCATCAGCCAAACTAGTACTGCCACTAATATATTAACGCCCGACACCTCAAGCTTACTCATTAGTTGAACGGTATCGCCAAAGAAATGACCGATTAAAATTCCACCACCAATGCATAATGCTACCCATAGTGTGAGGTATTTCTCAAAAAGTCCTATTTGTTTTTTCTCTTGAGTCATAATGAAAAAATCTATTAAATAACAGTTTCTTAACTGATTGTGATCTTCCCCCATCGCCTATCGGCACTTCCCCAAGGGGAAGATATCAGACGTACTTACACAATTCTCCCCATGGGGAGATACCCGAAGGGAGTGGGGGTTAGTATTCTATTTATCAATGCATACTGACAAGAAAAGCCAACAGATTATTTCTTGATATTCTCTGTATAAAATTTGTAAAAGCCATCTTTAATTTCATCGCGCACGCGATGAAATTCGCTCATAATAAACTCTTCGGTTCCTTCGACATGTGACGGATCGTCAAAACCAATGTGCAAACGATGCTTAACATCTCCCATAAATGCAGGACAGGCCTCATTGGCACCACCACAAACGGTGATGACGTAATCCCATTTCTCACCAAGATATTTTTCAACTGAGTCAGAAGTGTGACCACTGATGTCGATACCAATTTCGTTCATCACCTGCACCGCTTTGGTATTTAATTTTCCTGAAGCCTCAGTTCCTGCTGAAAACACTTCAATATTCTTATCAAATGATTGCAAAAAGCCATGAGCCATCTGACTACGACAGCTGTTTCCGGTACATAAGATTAAAACTCTCATATTATCTATTTTTTAATTGTTAACATTCTTTTTTGTTGCAACTATCAGCACACATCAACTCATTGCAAAATTCCAGACCTATCTTATTTAATGTGTCGATACCAATCGGATCCAAGCAATAGTTTGTCTTTGTTCCTTGTATAGTCCCTTTGATGAGTCCTGCTTTCTTAAGCTCTGCAATATGCTGGTTGACAGTGGTTCGTCCCAATGGTATCACCTCTGTAATATCACCCGAAAAACAAGTATCACGTGATCCCAGAAATTTCAATATCTGTAAACGCGCCGGATGGCCAAGAGCCTTATATATCTGAGCCAGTTCTTGTAAGTCCTTTTCAAATAAATCTGTTTTTGCCATTCTTGATTGTTTAATCGAATATCTGAATTGTGAATTACAGCTTAAATTTTGATGACGTAAAAATACGTCAAATAAATGACGTAAAAATACGTCGTGACAATTTTTAATAATAAATTAACATTCAAAAATGAAAAAAGGGAAGCAATTGCCTCCCTTCAAATAGTATATGTATCTGGATCTTTAAATCTCCATATTCATGGCAGCTCTCACCTCTTCGAGGGTTTTCTGAGCAACTGTACGTACTTCATCAATACCTTCACGTAAAATACGCTTCACAAACTCCTGATCATTCTCCAACTGTCTTCGTCGCTCTCGAATGGCACGGAAATGCTCATTTATCGATTCAGTCACTACTTGCTTAAGCTTACCAGCTCCCTGTTCGCCTATTTCCCGTGCAATCTGTTCAGGCGATTCACCTGAAGCTAATGCGGCGATTCTTAACAAGTTTGCCACCTCTGGGCGATTGTCCGGATCATAGGTAATCATACGCTCTGAATCCGTTTTAGCTGATTTAACAGCTTTCATGGTTTCGTCTTCGGTCGACTTAATCATGATGGTATTATTGCGGCTCTTACTCATCTTCTGACCGCCATCTAAACCAAGAATCATTGGTGTCTCACTTAACAAACCTGTTGGTTCTCTGAACACACGAGCTTTAAATTTCTTATTGAATCGTTTGGCAATTGTTCTGGTCAATTCAATATGTGGAAGCTGATCTTTGCCAACGGGAACCACATCGCTCTTACAAAATAAGATATCAGCAGCCTGATGTACCGGGTAGGTATACATACCAGCATTAATTACATTCTGTCCGGATGCCTGAATTTCCTCTTTAATTGTTGGATTTTTACTCAATTCTGAGTTAGATACCAACGATAAGAATGGAACCAACAATTGATTCAATTCGGGTATGTGACTATGAGGGAAAATATGTGTTTTAAATTGATGAGGGTCTAATCCACATGCCAAATAGTCAATGGTCAATTCTTTTACGAATTTAGAGATATCTTTAAATACATCACGATCAGTAAGCACCTGATAATCGGCAATAACTATAAATGTTTCTACACCCAAATTTTGCAAGCGCACTCGATTCTGCAATGAACCAAAATAATGACCAATATGAAGATTTCCCGTTGGTCGATCACCTGTTAATACCCGATGCTTATCTGGATTAATCTGCAAATCCGCTTCCAATGCATTACTTTTCTGAACTGCTCTCTCAAATGAAGCGTTTGTTGATTCGTTAATTATTTCTTGTGCCATTTATAGCTATATTTTAAAACAATAGTAATCGTTAATTATTAACCTGAGTTCGACATAAATTTCGATCTCAGACCGCTTATGAATAATAATTTACTAGTGAAAAGAGTTAAGTAATAGTGGACTATTTCAAAGTCTTTACACGAAGTAAATTGCTGTTTATAAGCGACTTTCTTTTTAGCTTTGTCTAAATAGCCGATTGATGGCCTTAAATTTCTTCGCAATATTTCACTATTCCTCAGAAATTGTAAGTTATCAATCAACTCTTTAGATCAAACTGAGTTCTGAAATTTAAATCGAACTCAGGTTATTTAATAAAGAGCTGCAAAAATGGGGAAAATTGTGATGATTTGAAAATAAAAATAAGGGATGCAACCGCTGTTGACAGATCGGTTATTTCAACATATAAACCTAGCTAATCATTTCTATTACTTCCAGTGTAAGAATAGCCCACACTATATAACGGATGAGTTTTCCGAAGAACATGCCCAAACAAACCAGCCAGACATTAACTTTTAGTAAGCCTAAAATAACAGCAATCACATCTCCTATTCCCGGAAGCCAACAAAATAAAGAGATCCATAACTCTTTGCCCGCAACAAATTTTCTGGTCTTTTCGATCTTATCTTTTTTGATTCGGAGGTATTTCTCTATCCATTCGGTTTTACCCACCCATCCAAGGCCATAAGAACTCATCCCTCCTAACCAATTACCCAAGGTCGCAAGCGTCAAGCACATATAAACATTATAATTGCCAGCGATCATTCCAACAAGCAAAGCTTCTGAGCTAAAAGGCACTACAGTAGCAGCCAAAAACGAGGCAAAGAACAGACCCCAATATCCTAATTCAAACATGAAATATCTATAATATTCGCAAAATTAAGAATTTAATGGCATTCGTGAGGCATTTTTTTATAATCGTCAAAGCCACTATTTACATGGGATACAGAATAAACATGAAAAATAATTCGAAAAAATTTAGTACTATGTATTGCATAGTACCATCCTTTAGCCATATATTTGTATAGCATATTTCATTGTTTAAAATAGTATTCTATAAAATGAAAACACGTTATTCTAAATCCAAAACACTGCTATTTATCTTCGTGATAATTGCAACAGCACTTATTTCATTAGAAGTAATTGCCCAGAAGACGTCGACCGATTCACTTGGTATTCATGAATTGAATACAAAGGCTCAAACAAATGCTGAACTAAAAGAAAACACAGGAGCTAAGCGAAAGAACCTAAGCAATAAAAAAGAAAAAGTAAAGAAGAATAATACTGATCTTGAAAACGGATTTTTATTTAAACGCCAGTCAAGAAGTCAATTTTAAACAGTAACACTTTAAAACCAGGAGAATGAATGTAGAAAATGCGAAAGCACAAATGCGGAAAGGAGTTTTAGAGTACTGCATATTACTCATACTTTCAAACAACGACGCATATGCTTCTGATATTATCAGTCAACTAAAAGAAGCTAAAATGATTGTTGTGGAAGGAACGCTTTACCCGCTTCTAACGCGCTTAAAAAACGCTAAACTTCTTAGCTATCGCTGGGAAGAGTCGACCCAGGGGCCACCTCGAAAATATTATGCCTTAACCGAGGAAGGGCAAACTTTCTTAACCGAAATGGATTCTTCGTGGAAAGCACTAGTTAATGCCGTTGATCTGATTCACCAATCCAAAAACTCACCAGTACAATGAAAAAGACTGTAACAATCAATATAAGTGGCAGCATGTTCTACATTGATGAAGATGCTTACACACTGCTTCGGGCTTATCTCGATAAAATTGAATCAACATTCCGAAATCAGGAAAGTGGCGATGAAATTATCTCAGACATTGAGAGCCGGGTAGCCGAGATATTTAACGAACGTATCGATCGCGAAACAGGGGTCGTCACGCTTGAAATGGTTGAAACGGTTATTTCAACAATGGGCGAGCCAGAGCAATTTGAGGAAGGTGCCACTGATGAGAAGAAATCAAGCTCAAGTAGTTCACTTACCTATATTAAGCCTAACCGCCGCTTTTATCGTGATATCGACAACCGAATTCTTGGTGGTGTTTGTTCAGGTATTGCGGCCTACTTCGGGATTGATGTAACACTCGTTAGGGTATTAACTGCGATTCTAACAATAGTCACATCCGGAACTGTAGGTCTCATCTATATTATACTTTGGATAGCCTTACCTCCTGCCCGCACTACTGCACAAAAATTGCAAATGCGAGGCGAACGTATCACCATTGAAAATATTGAGCGTAGCATCCGCGATGAGTACGATGAGGTTCGCAAGAAATTTGGAAACTTTAAGAAGTCCGATACCTATAAAAAGGGACAGAGTTTTTTTAGTCGTTTCTCAAAGGGTGAGAAAACGGTCATCCTTGTTATTGGTCTAATTGTAGGCGCTGCCCTGATTTTTAATGCAGGTCCATTTCATGGCTTTGTCCATGCACCCGGGGTATTTTTCACTAATATAACAGCTCCCATAGCTCCTACTTTTAACCATATTTTCTTTCCAGGCGCATTGACTATCGTTTTGGTTCTGCTGATCGTCGGCCTACTTTTTAAAACCGTCCTTAAGATTATTTTATACCTGATCGCTTTTGTGCTTCTGGGCTCATTAATGCTTAAGGTCATCTTCTGGATGTTCGGTGGATTTATGTTGATGTGTTAACCCTGATTAAAGAATTATAAGAGATAAGAAATCATGAATAAAACGATTAATATAAACCTTGATGGTCTGGCTTTCAAAATTGAGGAAGAAGCTTTTGAACGCCTGAACACCTATCTTGACACCATAAAACAACGACTTGGTAACAACGAGGAAGCACAAGAAGTAATTGCGGATATAGAAGCGCGAATCGCTGAACTTTTCCAATACAAGTGTCAAGGTTGTACGATACAATTAGCCGATGTAGAGGAAATTATCCACACCATTGGGGAACCTGCGGAGATTATTGATGAGGATGAAAACTCTGAGCATGATAATGAGCAGAAATCCACTTACGATCATTCTGGTTCACAAGCTTATGTTGGTAAAAAATCACTATATCGCGATCCGGATGATCGCTTTCTTGGCGGTGTTTGTGCTGGTCTAGGTGCCTACTTCGATGTTGATCCCCTGGTATTCAGAATAATTGCAGTGGTTTCTGCCATTGCTTCAGCTGGTATTACTTTTCTCATATACATCATACTTTGGATAGCTATGCCCAAAGCCAAAACACTGGGGCAGCGAATTGAAATGCGCGGTGGCATAACCTTCAAAAAGATGGGTGACAATATTAAAGAAGAATATTCGGCTGTTACTTCAAAGTTTAAAGAATATAAAAACAAACCAAACTATAAGCGTATGCAAAATAGAGCAAGTAAAACCGGTGACGCCATGGCCAATGGTCTCTATCAATTACTTAATATTTTTGGTATTTTATTAGGCGTTTTAATTGTTATTTGGAGTGCTCTTACCATTATGAGCTTAGCAGGACTTTTTGCCTTTAAAGACACCATCCTAAGCCTCATTATGACCGATGGAAATGAATTTATCACTTCAGTACCTGATCGTTTTATTGCCTACCAGGACCAAACCATGTTAAGCGTCGCTGCACTACTGATTATTGGCATACCATTTCTTGTCATTTTATATCTGGGCCTAAAACTGATTTTTAGATTCAAAGGTCACGGCAAAGTGATTGGTATGAGCGCCTTAATTCTATGGCTATCAGGTGTAGTATTAGCCTTGTTCACAGGCATCCACGTTGCCAAAGGCTTTGAAGAAACCGGTACTGACAAACAACAACACTCCCTTAATGACCCATATGGAGAAACCATTTACCTGCGTGAGTCGAGCAGACATTTATCAGGAGGCGATCGTGAGTACCTTTGGGATATGGATCATCTTGAGGTGTTTGCCATTGATCATGAATTGAAGATTGAAGGATCGCCGGTTATAAATATAAGCCGGGGCGATGAATTCAAAATTACCATCGATAAACGAGCCCGTGGCTTAAACGAAGAGGATGCTGTATTCAATGCTAAAACAACCATTTATAACTGGACACAAAAGGATTCAATTTTATTTCTTGATCGTCAGTTTACAATTGGCGAGGAAGCATTGGTACGCATGCAAAAGGTTTATGTCAATATCCAGATTCCATTTGACAAACATCTGGAAGTTAGTCCATATTTAGATCGTTATATTGATGAGTATTAAAATAGCTATCGGTTGATAGCATAAAATAAACCATTATGAAAAACTTATTTGCATTAATTATTGTGGCTACATTCTCGCTAAGCATGTATGCACAAGATCGACCATCGGACCGTCTTTTTGAAAAAATGGCTTTAAAACCCGGTATTACAATGATGTCATTTTCCAAATCAATGCTGGATGCTGTAAATCTAAATTTTGACGATGAAGACGGAGAAGACAGTAATGTGACTGGCGATTTATCTGAGGTTAAATTATTAATATACAAAGCTCCTGAAGGCGAAGAGCCATTGGCATTTAGAGAAACAACACTTAACTACCTGCCATTAAGCCGGTATGATAAGGTTGAAGATGATGATGTTGACGAAGATGTTGATATTAGAATATTAAGAAAAGGAAAGAATGTCATGTCCTGTTTCAAGGTGAAACAAATGGTGTTCTGCTTTCTTTCTTTGGTGACTTTAAAATTGACGACGTCGATGAACTAGCCGAAAAATTGGATAGTTATAAATAGTTGACCATCTCCCGTTTTTAACTTTCCCAATTCAATGCAAGCATTAACTGGCCAGTAGTCTGGGGCATGTGGCTCACCGGAAGAAAAGCCTTGGGTCTGGTGCTTGCAAGTAAAGTCTTCACTATGGTGCTGATTTTGTAATATATGAAATTAAACAACTCAT
>DIYS01000097.1 GCA_002429115.1 Saccharicrinis sp. UBA6048
ACTATCAATTTGAATGTGTCCGTAAAAGAGATGAAATTGTACATTATTTCTAGTGATTTAAGGTGATGGGTGCCTTGGAAAATAGTTGATTAGCAAAAATTATCAATTTTTTCACACTTCAAATGCAACAATGTTGCATTAACAATGTTATTTTTGCAATCAGAAACCATAAAAGATGAATTATGAAGATTGCATTTAACTATTTACTACTAGTATTTACTTTGTTTGTAGGATTAACTTCTTGTGATAAAGATGATCCGGAAATTCCACATGAAGAAGAATTAATCACTACCTTAATTTATACGCTCACGCCGGATAATGGTGGTTCAGATGTTGTTTTATCATTTAAGGATTTAGATGGAGGAGGAAAAGATCCTGTGATTGCTACAGAAGCATTACAAGCCAACATGACTTACACGGGTGTTATTAAGTTACTTAATGAGCTGGAATCACCAGCACATGATATTAGTGAAGAGGTGGAAGAAGAAGCTGACGAGCACCAGTTTTTCTTTAGTACAACAGTTGAAGGGCTAATAATTACTTATACCGATGAGGATGACAATGGTAAACCTTTAGGGTTGGAAAATCAGCTTGTTACAGGTGACGCTGGTAGTGGACAACTAACTATAATTTTGCGTCATGAGCCGGCGAAAAATGCAGCAGGTGTTTCAGAAGGGGATATAACAAATGCAGGCGGTGAATCTGATATTGAAGTAACTTTTGACATTGATGTTCAATAAATTATTAATACTACTATTAAGTTTTAACTTTTCATTGATAGGGTGGTCGCAGGAATGCAATCACCTTATATCTGGTATTATAAAGGATGCTCAGACGAATGAGGCTATTCCATATGCCAGTATTTATATCGAAAGTGCCGGTAAAGGAACTGTTTCAAATGCCGATGGTACCTTCGTAATTAATCATTTGTGTGTAAGTGAAATTGAGGTAACTGTCAGTTATTTGGGCTACTTACCATACAAGCAAATCGTTAATGTTAATACCACGAAAGAGTTTACAATTTATTTAAGGCCTCAAAGTGAGCAATTGAATGATGTAACAGTTGTAGCCGAGCAATTGTCTTCCGCACAAAGAGAAACGCAACGTTTAAATGAAGCTATGATTCAGGAAGAAGGAAATAAAAACCTGGGTTATATGCTTGAATCTCTTTCCGGCGTCAGTGCTTTAAAAAGTGGCAGTGTCGCCAAGCCGGTAGTGCAGGGGCAGTATGGTAACAGGCTTCCTGTTTTAAATAATGGAATTGCGCAAAGTGGCCAGCAATGGGGCAATGATCATAGTCCGGAAATTGATCCGTTATCGGCAAATAAAATAAGTATAATAAGTGGTGCAGATGCATTGCAATACCAGGGACGCTCATTGGGTAATATGGTATTGGTCGAAGCAGAATCTATCAAACGACAAAATAAACTTTCGGGTCAGGCTGGTTACTTTTTTGAGTCCAATGGCTTGGGCAATGGATTAAACTTTCGATTACAAAACTATCCATCCACAATTGCCTGGAAAGTGAACGCTACACTCAAAAAACGAGGCGACCAGCAAGCTGCAGATTATTATCTGACCAACACAGGGGTAGAGGAGGCCAATGTGGCTGTTCAATTAGAAAAAATCATTAATGAACGTTGGACTATTGATGCGTACCTGAGTTCATTCAATACACAAATTGGAGTTTTAAGAGGTTCTCATATTGGCAATTTAACAGACTTGAAAGAAGCGCTTAATCGAGATGAGCCATTCTATACCAATGATTATTTCTCATATGAGATGAATGAACCACGACAAACGGTGAATCATCATATGCTAAAACTCAGGGCGAAATATTTTCAGAGTGATGATAAGTGGTTGAGTTTTGTATATGCTGCTCAATTCAATAATCGCAAAGAGTATGACGTTAAGCGAGGCGGACGTTCTGATATTCCAACTTTGAGTCTGCAGCAAAGTTCTCATTTTATAGAAGGAAAATATTCGACAAATGCCTGGAAAAACTGGCGGTTAAAAAGTGGGATGCAGTTTACATTTATTGATAATACAAATAATCCGGAAACCGGCATACGTCCTTTAATACCGGATTATTATTCCTATGAAACAGGCATTTTTAGCAGTTTATCAAAACGTGTTAAGCGTTGGAACTGGAAGTTTGGTGGAAGGTACGATTACCAGATTCAAAATGTAGTTGCCATTACATCTACAGCGCCATTTGAGATTATTCGTTACAACAATAATTTTCATAGTTATAAATTAGCTGCCGATTTGAAATACCACCTTACATCAACCACCCAACTAGATGCAGAAATTGGCTTTGCTTCTCGAAATCCAGAGGTTAATGAGCTATATAGTAATGGTCTTCACCAGGGAGTTGGAGGCATTGAGGAAGGTGATCCAAATCTAAAGGCAGAAAGCGCGCTTAAAAGTACATTAACATTAAATACGTCATTTACTCATAAGCTTCAATTTGAGGCATCTGCCTATTATCAATACATTGATGATTACATTTATTTAAATCCAACTGGAGAACTTCGTTTAACAATTCGAGGTCCTTTCCCGGTATTTAAATACGAACAGGCCGACGCTCATATTTATGGTACCGACCTGACGGCGCACTATCATATTAATAGGAACATTAAATTCTCTGGGCAATACAGTTATTTGAAGGGGCATAATTTGGCAGAGGATATACCTTTAATAAATATGCCATCAAACAATCTTAGGGCATCATTGCGTTATACAAAGGAGCAGTTGGGTGTATTTAAGAATCTGACTTTTGAGATTCATCAGCAATACGTATTTAAACAAGATCATTTATTGCCAGATCAGGATTATGCGCCACCACCTGATGCCTATAATTTAATTGGACTGAAATTAGCTGCTGATAATAATTTTAAATCCTGCAGGCTGAGCTCTTATATAAAAGTAGACAACCTTTTTAATGTTTCGTATCGCGATTATATGAACCGGATGCGGTATTTCGCCGATGACCTGGGAAGGAATATTGTGATTGGAACGCTTATCTCTTTCTAATAAAGTGCTAAGTTTTAATTCAATTTCGAAACTATTACATTTGTGCCATGAAGAGTGAAGTAAGCATCAAGGAATATTTACGGGAACGAAAACTAAAAGCAACTCCTATTCGTGTTGATTTATTAAAGTTACTATCGAAGAGTGATTCAGCACTACCTTATTCCGAAATTCAACGTCATCTTAAAACTTTTGACCGGGTGACTTTATACCGGACAATTAACGCACTAATTGAAGGCGGGATTGTTCATAAGGCTTCTACATCGGGCGATGAAGTGTATTATGCATTGTGCAGTCAACAGTGCTCAAAGAGTTGCCATAAGCACGAACACATTCATTTTAAGTGTCAGGTGTGCAACGAGGTGTCTTGTCTTCATATTGATCACGCTGTAGATATAAAGATCCCGGATTATCAGATAGAGGAGGTGTCAGTGGAGGTCAAAGGAGTGTGTAAAAAATGTATGTAAAGTTCAGGTTGGTGCCTTAAGTTAATCAAGCAGATCGATGAATAAAAAAAGCGCAATCATAAGGAGATGATTGCGCTTTCGTGTTATTGTAATTAACCCTACGACCTAGGATGGAATTGGATTAATGTATTTTTCAGATACTCTTTATCAAGATGAGTATAAATCTCAGTTGTGATAATAGACTCGTGTCCTAACATTTCCTGAACAGCTCTTAAGTTGGCACCACCATCAATTAGGTGAGTAGCAAATGAGTGACGGAATGTGTGAGGGCTTATGCTCTTTTCAAAACCAATCTTTTTAGTAAGATTTTTGATAATTGTAAAGATCATTACGCGAGATAGTTTTCTACCACGACGATTTAAGAATAGAATATCTTCGTCTTCTTTGTGAATTTTAAGAGTACGACGATACTCACTTAAATACAAGTTGATTTCTTTAATAGCTTTTGAGCTGATCGGCACCAAACGCTCTTTATTACCTTTTCCTTCAATTTTAATAAATCCAGATTCGAAGAAAAGGTTAGAAATTTTCAGTTCGATAAGCTCTGAAACTCGTAAGCCACAGCTGTATAAAGTTTCAAGAATAGCTTTGTTACGCTGACCTTCTGATTTCTTTAAGTCAATTGAGTTGATGATCAAGTCAATTTCCTGTACCGACAAGATGTCTGGTAATTTACGACCAATTTTTGGCGACTCAAGAAGCGCTGTTGGATCTTTTTCTACTTTCTCTTCAATAAGTAAGAACTTATAAAATGACTTAATTCCACTTATTACACGAGCCTGAGTTCTTGGACTGATTCCCCTTTCTCCAATCCATTCCATCATCTCTTTAAGATCAGCCAGCACTACATCTTCTGGTCCTTTGCCTTTATGCTTGTCATCTAAATAGCTAACAAGCTTGTTCAGGTCAGTAATGTAAGCGTGGATCGAATTTTCAGATAACCCCTTCTCGACTTTGAGGTAGTTTCTGAATTGACTAATTTCTGATTCCCAATTCATAATAGTACTTTTTATGGTATTTCCCGATTATTAACAAAGTAAAAATAAAAATTGCACTGATAACGAGCAAGAAAACTTTAAAAAAAGTTTAAAATAATGTTTATTTTCACTATGAACTTTAGTGTTTATCAAGTTTTTTTATTCCAACAAACTATAGTAATTTTGGTGTCGAATTAAATTATTATTGCCTGATGAAGCTATTGATAGTTAATGGACCCAACCTGAATTTACTTGGTAAGCGAGAGCCGGGAATATATGGTAATGTTTCTTTCGAAGATTTTTTGGTTGAGTTGAAAAATGAATATCCTTCGCATGCAATTGATTATTTCCAATCTAATATTGAAGGTGAAATAATCGATAAGATTCATGAAGTGGGTTTTGAGATAGATGGGATAATTATTAATGCGGGTGCTTACACACACACATCATTGGCAATAGCCGATGCAATTTCAGCTATATCTAGTCCAGTAATCGAAGTTCACATTAGTAATGTACATCAGCGAGAAGAGGTGAGGCATTATTCATTTTTGTCGCCAGTATGTAAAGGTGTTATTGCAGGGTTTGGCCTCGACTCTTATCGATTAGCTATTGAGGCTTTTAGGGAAATAAGATAGGAAATTATTAAAATACATTGTTATAAATAATTTAACCTGGGTTGGGGAGGAACCTTGGTTAGGTTTTACTTAATTGTTGCATACCATCAAGAAAAATTAATTATGAAGAAGTTTACCAAAATTGTAGCTACAATTTCGGATCGCAAGTGTGATGTTGATTTTTTAAAGAAGCTTCATAAAGCTGGAATGAACGTTGTTCGCTTGAATACGGCTCATCAGGATTTTGAAGGCGTTCTTAAAGTGATTACCAATGTCAGAGCCGTATCGGATAAAATTGCTGTACTGATTGATACCAAAGGGCCTGAAATCAGAACGACAAAATGTGAAGATGACATTGAACTGAAAACAGGCGATGTACTTAAAGTAAAAGGAGATATCAACTGTCTTTCAACTAAAGAATGTATTTGTGTAAGCTATGGCGACTTTGTTAACGATATGCCTGTGGGTGGACAAATTCTTATTGACGATGGCGAAGTAGAGCTGGAAGTTACGTCAAAAGAAGATGATTATCTGACATGTACGGTTTTAAATGATGGTACAGTAGGAAGTCGTAAGAGTGTGAATGTTCCAGGGGTACGTATTAACTTGCCATCAGTAACCGAGAAGGATCGTAACTTTATAAAGTTTGCTGCACAAAACAATATTGATTTTGTTGCCCATTCATTTGTTCGTAATAAAGAGGATGTCATCGAAGTTCAACAGATTTTGAATGAGATGGAAAGTCCTATGAAGATTATTGCGAAGATTGAGAATGAAGAAGGGGTTACTAATCTCGACGAGATTTTAGAGCATGTTCATGGAGTAATGGTTGCACGCGGTGACCTTGGTATTGAAATCCCGCAGGAAAAGATTCCTGGCATACAGCGTCGTATGATTCACAAATGTGTTGAAGCTAAAAAACCGGTAATTGTAGCAACACAAATGTTGCATACGATGATTAAAAATCCACGTCCAACAAGGGCAGAGGTAACCGACGTTGCAAATGCTATATATTACAGAACAGATGCTGTGATGTTAAGCGGTGAAACGGCCTATGGGAACTATCCGATTGAGGCAGTTAAAACGATGGCAAAAATTGCCAAAGAAGTTGAGGCTTCGAAGGATAGCCGTTACGACATTCCGGTTCTTCAGGATACAAATGATATAACAGCATATTTAGCAGATACAGCCGTAAAAGCAAGTAAAAATCTCGAAATTAAAGCGGTATTAACAGATAGTTTAACTGGTAAAACAGCACGTTATTTGGCGGCTTTCAGGGGTGCTTGTCCTGTATATGCTTTGTGTTATAATTCAAATGTCGGACGCCAGTTAGCCCTTTCGTATGGTGTCGTTCCTCGTTTAATGGAGGATGGAAGCTCCAAAAAAGAGATTTTGAAGAAGACACTTAAAAAGCTACTTAAGAAGGAGGTTTTGGTAGAGAAGGATTTGGTGGCTTATCTGGGAGGAAGCTTTGGAATTGGTGGTGGAACCACCTATCTGGAGATAATCACTGTGAAAGCACTGCTAAAAAAAATAGAGAAAGAACAAGCATAAGCTAATGCTTAAATAATAAGGTGCATCTACTGGGTGCACCTTTTTTGTACCCTTTTATTGCTTATAAAATCGAAGAATAAGAAATGTTGAATTTTTATTTTGGTATAAAACGCTGAATTAAAGAGGGGAAAGTTTTTGAGTGAAACGAAAAATGAAAACAATGCATTTTTTGTATTGCAAAATAGAAAAGAAGCTTTATCTTTGCATCGCTTTCAGAAACAGGGATAGCATCTGAGGCTTGACAAATAAAGGAAAGCAGGCGATTTAAAAGTAAATTCGTCATCAAAAAAATACTGAAATGAAATCTAAACTGGTCTGGTAGTTCAGTTGGTTAGAATGCCGGCCTGTCAC
>DIYS01000185.1 GCA_002429115.1 Saccharicrinis sp. UBA6048
GTTCCATCAAACGCTTAGGCACTAAAAACCGTCCATTGGCGTCCAGGTTAATTTCAGCAGATGATCGATACAATGCACGCTTTAAGCGCAAATCCTTCTGGCGATAGTTACTCAGCTTACTTTCTAAAAGCTGAACCTCCTTCTGCCACGCCTCATGAGGAATTAAATCAAGACAGTTGTCAAAAAGATTTTTTCGAACCACAAACGACGACTGCCCTGCCTCACTCATCACTTTTTTGAACAGTGATGGCAACACAATTCGCCCTTTCGCATCGGGCTTACATACAAAATCGCCTATAAATGTGGTCATTATACAATACGTATTTGTCATGGTAAAAGTACAAAACTTTAAAACCACTCACAACCACTTTAAACCACTTTATGACACCTGTTGATATTTTTTTTGAGTCGAAAACAGAAAAATCCTGCAGGCCAATAAAATCAACAATCCCAACTTCCGAATCTATAGAAATCCCAATAGAAATACCTGTTAATTACTCCATATCTCGCAAATATTTCATAAAATTGGGCTCAATTTAAATTCATATGAAGCCCACAAAAGTAGAAGATAAATTCATAGATATAGATAAAGTTTTTGAAGATAAAAATCCAAGACTAAAACGATTCATCCCTAAGTTCCTGATTAACTACCTGAAACGCATTACTCATCAGGAGGAAATCAACCAATTTATTGCGGATAAAAAAGATGTTTACGGAATTGAGTATGCCGAGGCTATTGTCGCCAATTTTGGGTCTAAATATAAAATCAAAGGAGAAGAAAACATCCCAAAAGAAGGCCGCTACGTTTTTGTAGCCAACCATCCACTGGGAGGTATGGATGGAATGGTGTTCGTTGCTGCAGTCGGACGTTTTTTTAAGAGCATCAAATTTCCGGTCAATGACATATTAATGAACCTGACTAACCTGCGTGACATATTCTTACCAATTAACAAACATGGTAGTCACAGCAGAGAAGCTGCAATGGTAATTGACAATGCTTATGCGGGTAACGATCAAATGCTGATGTTTCCTGCCGGTTTAGTATCCAGAAAACAAAAAGATGGAACAATCGAAGATCTGGAATGGAAACCAAACTTCTTAAAAAAAGCAAAGACACATAATCGTGATATTATTCCTGTACATATATCGGGTCGTAACACAAATCGTTTCTACAACCTGGCCAACTGGCGAAAAAAACTCGGAATAAAAGCAAATATTGAAATGCTTTACCTGGTTGACGAGCTTTATCTACAACGTAATAAAACAATTACAATTACTTTTGGGAAACCAATTAGCATATCAAGCGTAAGTACAGGTAAGGAAGGTAAGGCATGGGCACAAAAAATAAAAGACGAAGTATATGCCTTATCAAAAATAAATTAAATTTGTAGCCTACTGAAAGAAATCACCGAATGAGAGTAAAAGAAATCATACCTCCTGTACCGAGGGAAGAACTAGAAGCTGAGTTAACACAGGAGACATTTGTTAGGAATACTAATAAGGGCGACAATAAGATATACGATTTTACTGCACATGAGGCACCGGCTTTGATGCGTGAGGTTGGACGCTTACGTGAAATTACGTTTCGAATGGCTGGAGGCGGCACTGGTAAAGAAACTGATATTGACGACTACGACACTGCTGAAGTACCGTATCGTCAGTTAATCGTTTGGGACCCTCAGGCAAAAGAAATTCTCGGAGGCTATCGTTATCTTTTAGGTTGTGACATTCCGGTTGATCAATTGGGCAATGTCAAACTGGCCACCTCTCGATTATTTCAGTTTAGCGACAAGTTTGTTAAAGAATTCCTGCCATACATGATTGAATTGGGACGTTCATTTGTACAACCAACTTATCAATCATCAAAAGCAGGCACCAAAAGCCTGTTTGCACTTGACAACCTATGGGATGGATTGGGCTCCTTAATCGTAAGCCATCCGGAAATGAAATATTTCTTTGGTAAGGTGACGATGTATACACACTTCAACCGCTACGCCAGGGATCTCATATTAGGGTTTATGCAAAAGTATTTCAATGATCCTGATAAATTATTATTCCCTCACAATCCCGTTAAAATAGATTTAACCGAGCAGGATTTAAAAGAAATATTCTGTGGTGAAAATTACCAGGAAGATTACAAAATATTGACCAAGCGTGTTCGTGAGTTTGGTGAAAACATTCCGCCACTGATCAACGCCTATATGAACCTATCTCCTTCGATGAGAACATTTGGAACAGCCATCAACGATCGTTTTGGCGATGTGGAGGAAACAGGCATCATATTAACCATTAACGAATTGTACAAACAAAAGATCAACCGCCATGTTGACACTTTTGATCCTAACGAACCACACGATTAACAATATTCAGTAAATAGATATTAACAAAGAGGAGTTGCAAATAAACAATTTGCGACTCTTTTTTTTATATGAATCATAGAATGGTTATTCATCCATTATGAACCCACATCCAATTTTAGTATTTTATGTGGGTTGATGAAACTTAAAAGACACCTATGATTAACACATATGACCTTGTAGTTATCGGCAGCGGACCAGCTGGTTTTTCAGCAGCAATACGTGCACTTGATTATGGATTGAACGTTTGCATCGTTGAAGGCAAACACCTGGGAGGTGCTGGCATAATGAACGGAGCTCTGACTTCAAAAACCATGTATGAACTCTCCATGGACTATGCCATCGCTGCGCGTATTGACAGAGGCTACAGAGTTGGATCACTTAGTGTTAATTTCGAAAAGGTTAAGAAAACAGTTATTCAGGCTGCCAAAGAGAAACAATACCAAATGTTGAGCCAGATAGAGACTTTCTCCCCTGCACAAAAGAAGAGAGGATCACTATCAATCGAATATGGCTGGGCCAGTTTTTATGATTACGATCATATCGAAGTGAAAAGTAAAGGCGAAAAGAAACTTATAAAAGGTAAAAACTTTGTAATAGCTACCGGATCAAGACCACGACAATATGACGGAATTCAAATCGACGGAGAGCGCATTATCACTTCTGACGGCATCCTTGACCTGAAAGCATTCCCTGAACGCATGTTAATAATTGGTTCCGGAATTATTGGCTGTGAGTTTGCCACCATTTTCTCCAATTTTGGACAAACCGAAGTACACCTGCTCGACCGCTCCAACCGGGTATTACCATACGAAGATGATGATGTCAGTAGCTTTGTTTCGCGCAACCTTGAAAACAATGGTGTATACATTCACCACACCGCAACACTGCGCCACATTCGCAAGCATCCTGAGCATTTAGAAGTTGTTTTGGACTATCAGGACGGGCACAGTAAAGTTATCGAAGTAGATGTTGCCCTGGTTGCTATTGGCCGTGTCCCAAATACAGAAGGCTTAAATTTAGAGTCAATTGGCATTGAACTACATAAAAGCGGAACCATTCCAATTAAAGACGACTGCCTCTTAAGAGATGGCAGAGGCAACTGCCATGTTTATGCAGCTGGTGATGTTACTGGTCACAGTCAGCTATATAGTGTAGCTGAATTCCAGGGCAGACTGGCCGCTGAAAAAATAGGCGATGTTCCACAATATCCATTGGATTACTCCCACATGAGCACTTTAATGTTTTTTAAGCCGGAAGTAGCCGCTGTTGGTGCCAATGAAAAAATTCTACAGGAAAAGAAAATTCCGTATAAAGCTGCCTACTACTCAAATAAACTGGTTAATAGAGCCATTGCCATGCGCAACACCAATGGTTTTGTTAAAATATTGGTCAGCAACGATGACGAACAGCGCATCTTAGGCATGCGAGCAGCCGGTCCTCAGGCATCAGCTTTCATTGTTTCTGTGGCACACTTAATTAATCAAGGCAATAGCCTGCACGAGGTATTGAAAATATTTTATCCACACCCAAGCATCCCTGAAGGCATTCAGGAGTGCATGCGCACCTTAAGTGGAAAATCAGTGTATAAACCCGAAGCTTTCCCTGATTTAATCAACATCAGGGTATGGCATCCTGATGATATATCCTAAGATTCTTCATTTAGAATCGATTTAAATTACACTTTCACAAGCAGTGAAGGTGAAAAAAGTGCGTTTTCCCATGTTGCATTTTTAACTTCTGTGATATATTTGTGCATATTTTAACATTAAGAACTATTCATGTTAATATATATCATGATTTGGGTGCATAAACAAATATTCGACAAGCTAGAAAGAATAGAAGTTACCGACTTCTAACAATGTACCTACGGCTATATTCCTTAGCCGCTTGTCTGTTTATATCCTTACCCCTGATCAACATTATGACTGACTAGTCTTTAATTGAAAAGTCCAAAAATTTTATAGCTATGGAAGTTAACAAACTACAACTTGACAACTCCTTAAATGAACTGGAAAAAGGAAAATCTCTAATTCCTGGTGGTGTACTTGGTATTCGTCGCCCTTATAACTTTGTTGAAGGCGAATTCCCAATTTATTTTGACGAAGGTACTGGTGGCCGGGTAACAGATATTGATGGCAATGAATACATTGATTACCTGTGTGCCTATGGTCCAATGATACTTGGTAACCGCGAAAAAGAAGTGGATGATGCGGTAATCGAGCAAATACAAAACAAAGGTTTTTGTTTTTCGCTAACGCAGAAATACCAAAATATGCTGGCTGAAAAAATGAATGAGTTAATTCCATGTGCGGAAATGAGCTTATTCGTTTGTACTGGTTCTGATGCCACATCTACAGCTATTCGTCTGGCAAGATCATATACTAAACGCAACAAAGTGATGCGCTGTGGTTATCATGGCTGGCACGACTGGTGTGTAGAAGTTAAAGGCGGTATTCCTGAAAAACTTTACGAAGATGTATTTGAATTTAAATACAACAACCTTGAATCGCTTGAAACACTTTTAAAAGAACATGGCGATGACACGGCTGCAGTTATTATTACGCCTCTGGGGCACCCGTTAGCAGCTCCTATTTCTGAACCAAAAGATGGATTTTTAGAAGGTGTTAAAGCTTTATGTGAGAAATACGGTGTGGTATTGATCTTCGATGAAATTCGTACCGGCTTCCGTGCCAGCATTGGTGGTGCTCAAAAGTTGTATAAAGTAACACCTGATTTAGCGGTGTTTGGTAAAGCAATGGCCAATGGTTATCCGATTGGGGCAGTAACAGGTAAAGCTGAGATCATGAAAGAAGGTGAATCCAACGTATTTATCTCTTCTACCTTCTTCCCTAACAGCTTGAGTTATGTGGCTGCTCTTAAAACCATTGAAATTCTTGAGCGTGATAAGGTCTTGGATAAAATCTGGGAAAAGGGCGAAGATTTCAACAATAGAATTAAACAACTGCTTGAGAAATATCCGGTGGGTGCACGTATTAGCGGTATTGCTCCAATGATGTTCATCACATTTGATAAAGATTCTGATGGTACTTATAAGAAGAAGCGTAATGAATTCTATACACAATTGATTCGCCGTAAAGTATTCTTGCAGCCTTACCACCACGGTTATATCTGCTATCGTCATACGCAAGAAGATCTGGATTATACTGTGAATGCCATTGAAGAAGCACTGCAATACCTAACAGAAAAGTACTAAACATGAGCAATGAACAACTAAATAAAGGGATTGGTGAATTGTTTATGTCGCCAGATGCTGATGACATGAGAGGCTTTTTCCGTAACAAGAAAAAGCAAATGAAAAATAAACTCACCACTGTTGCCGAGGCGGTTGACACCTATATAAACGATGGTGATTACCTGGCCATAGGTGGTTTTGGAGGCGTTCGTATTCCAACGGCTTTGATACATGAGATCATTCGCAAAAAGAAGAAAGATCTTGGTTTTGCAGGTCATGTATCAACTCATGACTGCCAACTGTTAAGTGCCGGTAAATCATTCAACCGCTGTGATGCTGCTTACATTGTTGGTTTGGAAGCACGTGGTTTATCGAAGAACTCACGTCGCATGTTTGAATCAGGCAATGTGAAAGTTACTGAGTGGTCCAACGCTGCTCTATCGTGGCGTTTTAAGGCTGCCGCCATGGGCTTACCTTACTTGCCATCAAGGGTAATGCTTGGAACTGATACATTTAAGCATTCGGCAGCTATGGAAGTTAAATGTCCATTTACAGATCAAAAACTGGCAGCCCTTCCGGCGCTTTATCCAGATGTAGCTATAATCCACGTTCACCGTGCCGATGTATATGGTAATTGCCAGATTAACGGCATCCTAGTGGCTGATGATGATATTGCAAAAGCATCTAAGCGAGTGATTGTAACCACTGAGAAGATCATCTCTAACGAAGAAATCAGAAGAGAGCCATCCAGAACAGTGATTCCTTACTGGTGTGTTGACGCAGTAATTGAAGTGCCATTTGGCTCATATCCGGGCAATATGCCGGGTGAATATTTCTCAGATGAAGATCATCTAAAAGATTGGCTGGTAGCCGAAAAAGATGAAATGCAGCTGGAAGAGTTTCTTGGTCATCACATATTTTCATCGAAAGATTTCTACGAATACCTGGAAAAGAATGGCGGCATGAATAAGATGCGCAAACTGATGCAAGCAGAACACCTATATTAAGTCATGAGTAGTGAGTATAAAGTAGTGAGTTACAAAATCTACTGACTACTGACTATTAAAAACTAAAAACATGGAAAATACATATAATCCAATGGAATTGATGATCACGGTTGCTGCCCGCACACTGGAAGATGGCGCAATGGTGGTTGTAGGTACAGGGGTTCCGGTAGCTGCCGCTATGTTGGCTCAAATGACACAGTCGCCAAATCTGACAATTATGTTTGAGGCTGGTGGTGTGGCTCCTTTATTGCCAACAATGCCAATTTCTGTTGGTGACTCACGTACGACGCACAAAGGATTGAAAGCAACCTCTATGGCTGAGATTATGGAACTTTGCCAGGCTGGTGTGGTTGACTATTGCTTCCTTGGTGGTGCACAAATTGATAAATTCGGAAACTTAAACTCCACTTTGATTGGAGACGATTACAATAAACCCAAAACACGATTCCCGGGCAGTGGTGGCGCCAATGACCTTGCTTCTCTCTGTTGGAGAACCATGGTGGTTACTCCTCAAAACCCAAAACGCTTCGCAAACAAAGTCGATTTCATCACCACTCCGGGATTTTTAGAAGGTGGAACATCCAGAGTTGAAGCTGGCTTACCTTCTAACACTGGTCCTTATAAGGTGATTACTGACATAGGGGTTTATGGCTATCATCCAGAATCAAAAGCGATGATGTTATTATCTCTGCATCCGGGAAAAACATTGGAAGATGTGCAGGCAAATGCTGAATTCGATATCATCATCCCTGATACATACGAAACAACGGTTGAACCAACAGCCGAAGAGCTGAAGGTTCTTCGTGAAAAAGTAGATCCATCCGGTGTAATCATTGGACGTGGTTAATTCCTTCCTCAACAATTAAACCTTAAAAAAAAGAAGAACAACTAAAAACCAACTACAATGAAAAAGATGATTATAACATGTGCAGTATGTGGAGCAGAAACGACCCGCGAGCACAATCCTAATTTACCATTAACACCACTTGAGATTGCGGAGGCTACTTACGATGCTTATAAAGCTGGTGCATCAATCGTTCACCTTCATGTACGTGACGAAAACGGAGGGCCTACTCAGGATCCTGAAGTGTTTAAAGAAGCGATCAAGCTAATTCGCGAACGTTGTGATATCGTTATTGAAATTACAACTGGTGGTGCTGTAGGTATGACCGACGATGAGCGTGTGGCAGTAATTCAGGAACTGCAACCGGAGATGGCTTCATTGGATTGTGGCACTGTTAATTTTGGTGATGAGTACATTGTGAACACATTACCAACCATGCGTCGTTTTGCCAAGGAAATGAATAAATACAATGTTCGTCCGACATTAGAATGTTTTGACATTTCGCATGTGGCAGCAGCAGATATCTTAATTAAAGAAGGTTTGTTAAAGCCTCCTTATCACTATGGATTTGTAATGAATGTGCCAGCAGCCATCCCTTACGACATTGAGTTACTGAACCTATTGGTTAGCCGCATTCCTGAAGGAGCCCATTGGACAGTTATGGGTGTTGGTCGCGCCTGCGTACCGGCTCACTACGGTGCTTACGCAATAGGCAATGGCTTTATCCGAGTGGGATTTGAAGACAATGTTTATTACGAAAAAGGTGTATTGGCAGATAGCAATGCGCAATTAGTAGAGAGAACTGCTAAACTTTCGCGCGATGCAGGCTATGAAATCGCAACACCTGCTGATGTGAGAGAGATGTTACAATTGAAGGGAATTAAGTAATACTTACAAGCTATCAGCTTATAGCTAATGGCTGGTAGCTTTTTTTATCTACGATAAAAGATGAAGACAGGGAATAAATACGGAACACATCGTGTTATTGAGCCACAAGGTGTTTTGCCACAACCAGCCACAAAGGTTGATAATAATATGAATCAATTATTCGACAACGAAATATTAATCGATGTTGATGTATTGAATATTGATTCAGCTAGCTTTACCCAAATTAAGGAGCAGGCAAATGGCAATATTGAAGAAATCAAAGCTATTATTCTTGATATTGTTGGTAAGCAGGGTAAAATGAAGAACCCGGTAACTGGCTCTGGTGGTATGTTAATCGGTTCTATCGAAAAGGTTGGTTCTGCTCTTAATGGCAAAATTGACTTAAAGGAGGGTGATCGCATAGCCACTTTAGTTTCATTATCGCTTACTCCTCTTCATATTGAAGAAATCATTGATATCAAGCCAGAGATCGATCAGGTAAAAATAAAAGGTAAAGCCATTTTATTCGAGAGTGGAATTTATGCCAAGTTACCAGATGATTTGTCAGAAACACTTTCGTTGGCGGTACTTGACGTATGTGGTGCTCCTGCACAGACCGAGCGATTGGTAAAAAAGGGAGATACTGTAGTGGTACTTGGTGCCGGTGGAAAATCAGGTATTTTATGCTGTGAAGTTGCTAAAGAGTTGGTTGGTGAGCAAGGTGTTGTAATCGGTGCTGATTATTCTGACGAAAATATCGAACGTCTTAAGCAGGTGGGCGTTTGCCACCATGCCATTAAATTAAATGCCACGGATGCACTTCAGTGTTACGAAACCATTGAAGAGCTAACCAAAGGTGAAATGGCCAATGTGGTTATTAACAATGTTAATATTCCAAACACAGAAATGGGTACCATCCTGATGTGTAAAGACCGTGGAACGGTTTATTTCTTTAGTATGGCCACTTCATTTACAAAAGCAGCCTTAGGTGCAGAAGGTGTGGGTAAAGATGTAGATATGCTGATTGGTAATGGTTATGCCATCGGGCATGCTGATATGGCTATTGATATCTTACGAAAGAATGAGAAAATAAGAAAGTTATACGAAGAGTTGTATACATAGATGGAAGACAGAAGACGGGTGACTGACGACGGAAGACAGAAGTCCGATGACAGAAGAAACTTAGTCTAAAAAAATAACCAACATGTAAATCGCTAGCAACTACCCCGATTGCTATCGGGAGCTAGCCTCTAGTAGCTAATAAAAAATCTACATAATGAAACGACAATTTTCAAACGTTGATTATAAAAGCATCCCACTGTTTAAGGATGTGAGTGAGGAGGATTGGAACAACTGGAAATGGCAAATGCGTAACGCCATCCGTGATATTCCAAGCTTACAAAAGGTAATGCCGATTAGCGAGGAGGAACAAGAGCATCTTTCTAAAACTTTGAAGAAGTTTAAGATGGCCATAACGCCATATTACGCAGCTTTAATGAGTAAAGATGATGTGAATTGTCCGGTACGCAAACTGGCTGTTCCTGAATTGAATGAATTGCATATTGATGAGTCTGATTTAAGTGATCCGCTTCATGAAGATGTGGATTCACCAGTTCCAGGCCTGACACACCGTTATCCGGATCGTGCATTGCTTTTGGTAACTCACGAATGTTCAATGTACTGTCGCCACTGTACGCGCCGACGTATTGTTGGTGAAACAGATGAAGACATGGCTAGAGGTCATCTGGAGCAAGCCTTTGAGTACATTGCCAAAACACCTGAAATCAGAGATGTTGTTATTTCCGGAGGTGATCCTTTGATCCTAAGTGATAATCGTATTGATTACATCTTAACCGAGTTGCGTAAAATTGACCATGTTGAAGTCATCCGTATTGGCAGTCGTATGCCAGTTGTTTTACCTCAGCGTATTACTGATGATTTGTGCAATATTATCAAAAAACACCATCCGGTATTTGTAAATACGCACTTCAACCATCCAAAAGAAGTGACGGAAGAAGCACGTCAAGCCTGTGAGAAATTAGCCAATTCAGGTGTTCAGATGGGTAACCAGTCGGTGCTTTTAAAAGGTGTTAACGACTGTTCAAACATCATGAAAGCATTAATGCATGATTTATTGCGCATCCGCGTTAAGCCATATTACATCTATCAATGTGACTTGTCGGAAGGCATTTCTCACTTCAGAACTACTATTTCAAAAGGTATTGAGATCATAGAAAACCTTCGAGGGCATACCTCTGGAATGGCTGTTCCAACGTTTGTGGTTGATGCTCCTGGCGGTGGAGGTAAAATTCCTGTGATGCCTGATTACTTAATCTCACAAACGGAAAAACGTGTGGTATTGCGTAATTATGAAGGTATGATTACCAGTTATACACAGCCTTCGGATTACCAGGGCCACAAAATGGATGATTGTGAATTCTGCAGCAATGATTCTTTGGTGGCTAAAGATGGTGTTGCCAAGTTGCTAAATGAAGGTGGCACAATACGACCACAATCGTTGCGAAGAGAAACGCGCACCAATGGTAATGGGAAACATTAAAAATAGAGACTAGCTGTTAGAGACTAGAAATTAGTTAAAATCTAGTTTCTAGCTTCTGGCGGCTAGAAATTTATCCTCCCGTCTCCCTACGGGTGTCTCCCTCGATAACTATCGTGGGGAGAATGTCCCAGACGTCTTCCCCTTGGGGAAGTGCCGAAAGGCGATGGGGGCTAATAGAGTTTACCAAATAGCATCAATGAACAACAACTCCACATATCGCTTTACCGACACCACTACTTTTGTAATGGGTAATCGTAAAAATGCCGGCAAAACAACTTTTATGAACTGGGTTTTACACCAAATCAGAAAAGTTGACACGCCAGCGATAGCGACGATTGGCATTGATGGCGAAGCCAATGATCAGATTGATGGTCGGGCAAAACCACTGGTCAAAACTACTGTGGGTGATGCCATTGTTACGAGTTATCCGATGCTTAAAAAGAGCAATGGTCAGTATCAGATTGAGAAGGCGTTCCCTATTAAAACGCCACTCGGTCAGTTAGTGCTTGCCACAACAAAACGGGCAGGCACAATTGAGCTGGTTGGACCGGAACATAATGAGCAACTGAAGGAAATTGTTGATTATCTAAAAAAGGATCTGGGGTACAAATCCATTGTGATTGACGGAGCGGCCAGTCGCTTGACACCAGTTGGAGCAGTGACTGACAGTGGTTTTTATTACGTGCTTAATATCGACCGCAAAAACCTGAAAAAGGCAATTGATCAAATGCAATTATTATCATTTGGGGCTCAACTCAAACAAGCAGATTCCAATTGTACAGGATATATTATTGACGGTGCTTTAACAGTATCAAAAACCAGCCAGATTCCTGAGCCATGCAATCAGATTATCATCAACAACCTGACGTCCATCTTTCTGAACTATGAACAGTTAAGCCGATTAAATATACGGGTTGATATTCAGGTTAAAGATTCGCTAAACCTGATGGGATTCGTAGTTATTTTAAACGATATACAAGAGGCTGAGTTCAATCAAATGTATCAACAAAAAGGCATTGAAACAGAATTGATTTGTAATCCTTATGTGCATAAATAAAGTCATAGAATTCACAGATTTCAAAAGCTTCTACGCCAAGTATAAGCCATTGACGCCCTATGGAATTGACCATAAGGAAAGCATGCCATTTTATGATCAGATAGAGGAACTAGACGCTATTCATCAGGCAACTGATATTCTGGTGGATTATATTAATACATCCGAAAATAAAGCCCTAAAGGTGGAAAACCACCTGAGTCGCATCGATCGCCTTAACCCATTAGATAAGAGTGATTATGAAGTTGTAGATCTGCACCTTATTAAGAAGTTCTTAATCCATTACAAGGCTATTTTCTCATTCTTAAGCGAGGAAATTAAACATCAGATCCAACTGAAAAACAAGCTTGAAAATATCCTGTCAGCTCTAACACCAGACAATGATTTGAGCGATGCTTTCTACCTTTCTTCGGCATTTGACCCGGAGCTAAAGAATGTACGCGTGCAAATTGCAGCTCTGGATGATCAGCTGAATCAAATACGCCAGAATACATTAAAGGAGATCAGCGATAAATATCAGATATTTTTTGAGGGGCGCGACTTTGTATTGATCAACAAAAACAGAACCGAACTACTGGACGTTAAAGAGTTGAACTGTGAATTTTATGATTCACACCTGATCAAGGTACGACCTAATTTTGCAAAGAACTATCTGGATACCCAACTTGTAAAAGAACAGTTATTAATAAAAGAGGCCGAGCTTGAACGAGCTATTTTAAGCAGACTATCCAATGTGATCAATCAACATAAAGAGCCTTTGAAAGAAGCCATTGAAAAGACAGGCCAATTAGATGTTCTGATGGCACGTGCCCGCATGGCAATCAAGCTGCAACTGGTTAAACCAGACTACTCAGCATCGAATATGTCTGTTGAAGAAGGTATTTTCTATCCTTTAATGGAAAAGCACCAGGCAAAGCAACTTGCTTACACGCCACTGAATGCCTCATTCGAAAGCAATACGATTTTATTATCAGGCTCCAATATGGGAGGTAAAACAGTATTGTTTAAAACGCTTGCCTTCCTGCAACTATTAACCCAAGCAGGCTTTCGTGTTCCGGCACAAAACTTTAAAACCAAATTATACGAATCGATCCATATACTTGGCACCAACACTAACAACGATGTGGAAGGCCTGAGCTCTTTTGGCCATGAGATACACCAGCTAACCAACGTATATAAAGGTCATTCCAAACGCTTACTATTTGTTGATGAACTGGCTAAAACAACCAATGCCACAGAAGCCAAAGCTATCTTATACGCTGTACTGAAATACACAACGCAGAATAATCAATTGACTGGCTTTTTCTCCACACATTTTATCAATGTGCCGAATATTGATGGAGTTTCAAAATACCGGATGAAAGGTTTGAATAAAGAAGCTTATGCGGCTCACTGCAGCCAACAATCAGATGACCTGAATGAAAAAATAAGTCTGATTAACACTTTTATGCAATACGAGATAACAAAAGATACTGGTGAAGCGACATCTAACGATGCCTTGACCATTGCAGGAATGCTGGGATTAAATGAAAAGATATTAGATAGTGCTAACGCTTTTATAAATAAAAGGAAAGAAAACAAATAACTATTGCATTAAAACAGCTATGAAGTTATTAACCACAAAGGCTCAAAGAAAACGAATTTATTATTTAAAGACCTTAGCGTCTTAGTGGTTAAGCAATGACAGAAAAACTAAAGAACTAATTATAATGACAGAATCGAAACTAAATCTGGATAAGAGTAAGATTGACAGAGCACGGGACCTGTCAAAGCAGATTACGCGCCCTGTTAACGAATACATTGAGCAGCATACAACTGTTGCCATCGAACGCGCTACGCTACGTATGCTTGGTGCTGATGGTGTTACTGCTGATGATGTGCCGGTGCCAAATGCGATTGTTAATGCATTGGGTGACAACATACAGTATGGTGCCTCATTATACTATATTAATGCGCTGGTCAGAAAAAATCTGACCGTGGAGCAATTGAATGAAGAAATTGCCAATGGACTGGATATCTCATCAATAGAATTAACGGATAAGGCATTGATTCACAAGAAAGGTGAAGAACTGGTTGCTGCGTTCTCGCATCGGGTCAAAGGCAATGTTGCCTATCGACGTTCAAAAATCACTGAATACAAAGAGAAAGAGAATGCGCCCCTCCTCTACCTGATTGTAGCTACTGGTAATATCTATGAAGATGTGAACCAGGCACAGGCCGCTGCCCGTCAGGGAGCCGATATCATCGCCGTGATCAGAACAACCGGCCAGAGCTTATTGGATTTCGTTCCTTATGGCGCAACCACCGAAGGGTTTGGTGGAACTTATGCTACCCAGGAAAACTTCAAAATCATGCGTAAGGCACTGGATGAAGTGGGTAATGAAGTGGGCAAGTACATTCGACTGGTGAATTACTGCTCGGGGCTATGTATGCCTGAGATTGCTGCCATGGGAGCTATTGAGCGTCTGGACATGATGCTGAACGACTCTATGTATGGTGTGCTGTTCCGCGATATTAATATGTACCGCACCTTTGTGGATCAGAAGTTTTCGCGCATGATTAATGCCTTTGCTGAAATTGTGATCAATTCAGGGGAAGACAACTACCTGACCACATCGGATGCTTATGAGAAAGCATTTACCGTGACAGCTTCTCAGTTTATTAATGAGCAATTTGCCTACGATTCGGGACTACCAGCCAAATTAATGGGCTTAGGCCATGCCTTCGAGATGAATCCTGAAATTGAAAACGGTTTCTTATACGAGATGGCGCAGGCGCAGATGGCACGTGAAATATTCCCTGAGGCACCACTGAAGTACATGCCACCTACCAAGTATATGACGGGTGATGTGTTTAAGGGGTACATTATGAATGCGATGTTCAACTTTATTGCCAAATCCACTAATCAGGGTATTTTGCTATTGGGTATGCTCACCGAAGCCATTCACACACCATTTATGCAGGATCGCTTCCTGGCGGTTGAAAATGCACGTTATATACTGAATAACACCAAGGATTTTGCCAATGATATCGAGTTTAAGAAAGACGGTATTATGCAAACGCGTGCTCAAAATGTATTGGATGAAACCATTGAGTTTATGGAGCAAATCAATGAGAAAGGACTCTTTGATTCGATCGAGCAGAAAATGTTTGCCGAAGTAAGCCGTCCGAAACATGGCGGTAAAGGCTTTGACGGGGTGAAAGAAAAAGCAGCTGATTATTTTAACCCGGTTTACGATTATTTAGAAGTTGAACTTGGATTAAAAAAGTAAACAAATGGATAACATGATACGTCCTTATGGAGATACAATGAACGACGGTGCTGTGCAGCTTTCGTTCACCTTGCCTGTACCTCACTCGGCCAAAGCCGATGAAGCAGCTAAACAATATGCACATAAACTTGGTTTTGAAGAAGTGGAAGTTGTTCACTCCAATCCATTATCAGAGAACTTTTCGTTTTTTGTAATTTATGGTAAATCGAAACAGCAGATTGACTATGATAAGATTGAGGTGGAGGCTGTTGAAAAATCAATGGATTTTTATGAAGTCAACAACTTCATTAAAGAACATCTAAAACGGAAGGTTGTGGTGGTTGGTGCCTGCACCGGAACAGATGCGCACACCGTAGGTATTGATGCCATTATGAATATGAAAGGCTTCGATCAGCATTACGGTTTGGAGCGTTATCCAATGATGGAAGCCTACAACCTGGGTGCTCAGATTCCTAACGAGGAATTGATCAAAAAAGCGGTTGAGTTGAATGCGGATGCCATTTTAGTTTCGCAGGTAGTAACACAAAAAGAAGTACATATCCAGAATATGACAGATTTGGTAGAGCTGCTGGAAGCTGAAGGCTTACGTTCTAAACTGATTGTTTGTGCCGGTGGACCGCGTATCAGCAACAAGCTGGCATTGGAGCTGGGCTACGATGTAGGATTTGGCAGAGGTACGTATCCTGAAAATGTAGCTTCGTTTATTGTGGAGAAGATGGTGGAAAGAAATAGCAACTAGCTAATGGCTGATAGCTGATTGCTATTTACAATATTATTATGAACCACCTCCTCCCGTTTACAACGGGATACTCCTCCTTAAAAAGGAGGAGAGCGACGCAATACTGTCCCCTCCTGAATTTTAGCTACTCTTTATACGCTTTATT
>DIYS01000008.1 GCA_002429115.1 Saccharicrinis sp. UBA6048
ATTAAACCCCTGTTAGATTAAAACATCAAATACCACCTCCCCTCAGCAAAGCTGAGGTACTCCTCCTTGAAAAAGGAGGAGAGCTGACTCTCATTATGCCTATTAAATGAATATAGAAAACCTCTTAAGTAATAAAACTCTCATAATCATTCAAAAGCATGATTTTTTATAAAAAAAGGCGAGCCATTACTGACCCGCCTTAGGTAAGGGGTATATTGATATGATAATTACTATTCAATCACCAATAAAACATCTCCTTTGGCTACTGAATCACCAGTATCAAATTTGATTTCTTTAACCACGCCATCAACAGCTGCATCAAGGTTGTTCATCATTTTCATGGCTTCAAGTACCACAACTGTATCACCAGCTTTTACCTCATCGCCAACTTTCACTTTATACTCAACAACCATACCCGGAATTGGAGCTAAAAGGCTGCCAGTAGCTTCCACTTCTTTAGCACCTCCTTTAGCACGACGAGCACGAGGAGCAGCACCACCTACAGCATTAGGGTCGTTAATTTCAACAGTGAATACTTCACCGTCTACTTTTACTTCCAACTCGCGAGTAGCACCACCGTTACCCTTAGAAGTTAATTCGCCAGACAATGCCTTACGTACCAACTCTTCTTCTTTCTCCACCTGCTCCATGGTCTTCGCTTTGAATTCAGCAGGCACTTCTTCCTTGCCATATTTCCACTTCAGGAAGCGCTTACCAGTTACAGGGTATAAAGCACATAATACTTCGTCATCGATGTCCTGAGCCAGTCCAGAGAATTCTGCTTTCACCTGATCCAATTCCGGCTCAAGGATAGAACCCGGACGAGCTGTGATAGGCTCTTCACCACGTGGGTAATCTTTCAAGGCTTTTTTCTGAACCTCAGGATTGATTGGGTCAGTTGTTTTACCATACAAGCCGTAGCAAAGGTCTTTTACCTCTTTCGTAATCTGAGCATACTCACCTTCGTATGAGTCAAACAATACGTTGTTCACTGTCTGTACACCAACAATCTGTGAAGTAGGCGTTACCAAAGGAATATTACCAAGATCCTTACGAACTTTTGGTAATAAACGGAATACTTCAGGTAATTTATCTAAAGCGTCCATTGCTTTCAACTGGTTCACCAGGTTAGACAACATACCACCTGGCGTTTGGTGAAGCAATACATTAATATCAGTAGTAGCGTACTTAGGATTGTTGTCTAAGTGCTTGTACTTAGGTATGTATTTCTCCATCTCGTCAGAGATAGCCGTAATTTTGTTGATGTCCATACCTGAGTCACGGTTAGTACCTAACAATGACATGATGATTGGCTCAACAGCTGCGTGAGACGTACGGTATGCGTAAGGCCCGATACAAGTATCAACGATATCAACACCAGCTTCAATCGCTTTGAAGACAGCTAAGTCACCCATACCAGAAGTAAAGTGTGTGTGAAGGTTGATAGGCGTATCAGTAAATTTCTTGATTTCGCGAACCAGGTTATAGATATCGTAAGGTGCAATCAATCCAGCCATATCTTTGATACAGATAGAATCAACACCAAACTCTAATAGTTCTTTTACTTTATTGATGTAGTATTCCATGTTATAGATGTCACCACCTAAGCGAGGCTGGTTCAACGTATAACAAACAACACCCTGGAAGTGCTTCTTGTTATCTTTAATAACCTGCGCAGCTGTTTCGAAGTTACGGAAGTCGTTCAAAGCATCGAAACAACGGAAAATATCCATACCGTTATCGATAGAACGCTGAACGAAAGCCTTTACTACATCATCCGCATAGTTACGGTATCCTACCACATTCTGTCCGCGAAGAAGCATTGAGAATGGTGTTTTAGGCATGTGCTTTTTCAAAGTACGTAAACGCTCCCATGGATCTTCGGCTAAGAAACGGTGCATCGTATCAAATGTAGCACCACCCCATGTTTCAACAGCGTTGTAACCTGCATTGTCAATCATCTCGGCAACCGGCAACATATCTTCGGTACGACCACGCGTTGCGAATAAAGACTGGTGTCCGTCACGTAAACTTACGTCATTAATTTTAATTGGATTGGCTGCCTTTGGACGGTCAGCGCCAAACTCTAGTGGAGCCATTTCTAAAGCTCCGTGTTTATCGAAATTCATCTGATTCAATGTTTAATTGTTAATGGATAGAAAAAGAGACTAGCGGCTAGCTTCTAGAAACTAGTTTCTTATTTCTTTACTTACCTTAAGCGCGAGAACGTAATAAACGACCACGACGTTGTACCATTGCTCGGTTATTCATGATCACTTCCTTACCGGCAGCTTTCCATGAGTTAACAGCTTTACCTTCGTTGTTTTTAGCTGCTTCCTGTTCCAGGTAATACGCTACTGCGATCATTGCCGCTCTTCTTCTTTTTTCTCTTGCTGTCATCGTACAAATTTTACAATGGAATGTTTCCGTGCTTTTTAGGAGGTAACACCTCTGTTTTAGTCGACATCACTTCCATGGCATCGATCAGGCGCTGCCTGGTTTCGCTTGGCAGAATAACATCATCAATATAACCGCGCTTAGCTGCTAAGTATGGTACACTAAATGCCTCTTCGTACTCGTTGATTTTAGCCTCAGTCACTGCTTGCTTATCTTCAGCTTCAGCAATCTGCTTACGGTAAGTCGAAATAATCTCAACAGCACCTTTAGCTCCCATCACTGCAATCTCAGCCGATGGCCATGCAAACACCATATCGGCACCCAATGGTTTAGAACACATCGCTAAGTAAGCACCACCATAATCTTTACGAGTTACCACTGTAAACTTAGGCACAGTAGCTTCGGCATATGACCAAAGTAGTTTAGCACCGTGACGAATAATACCATCCCACTCCTGCTGAACACCTGGCAAGTACCCTGGTACGTCAACAAACGTAATCATTGGAATATTGTATGCATCACATGTACGTACAAATCGTGAAATCTTATCCGATGCATCGATATCTAAACATCCTGCCTGAATCATTGGCTGGTTAGCAATGATGCCTACAGAACGATTATTTAAGTGACCGAAACCTACAATGGCATTCTCGGCATAATGCTCATGCACTTGCATAAATTCACCGTTGTCCAGTACCGACTCGATAACATCCACCATGTTATATGGTGCTTTTGGATCATCTGGTATAATTGTATCTAACTCTACGCACTGACGAGTTGGGTCATCACCCATCGGCACCTGTGGAGCCTCTTCCAGATTGTTGTTTGGTAAGAATTCCAACAACTCTTTAATAGCATCAATCGTATCTTCGTCGCTATCGCAAGCAAAATGAGCATTACCGCTCTTGGTATTGTGCACCATCGCACCACCAAGATCTTCTAAAGTCGTTTCCTCGCCAGTTACAGTCTTAATTACATTAGGACCTGTAATAAACATGTGACTCTTTTTCTTTACCATAAAGATAAAGTCAGTCATGGCAGGAGAATATACAGCACCACCGGCACATGGCCCCATGATAGCAGAAATCTGTGGAATAACACCTGATGCACGTGAGTTACGCATAAAAATTTCACCGTAACCTTTTAAGGCGTCAACACCTTCTTCAACACGAGCACCACCTGAATCGTTCAGGCCAACAACTGGTGCACCTGCTTTCACTGCCAGATCCATTATCTTACAAATCTTAGCAGCGTGCATTTCGCCAAGCGAACCACCACGTGAGGTAAAGTCTTGCGAGTAGGCAAATACAGGACGGCCATTAACCAAGCCGTGACCGATAACTACACCGTCAGAAGGAATGTCAATTTTTTCAAGACCAAAGTTTACCGAGCGATGCTCAACAAACATATCTACCTCCCTAAAGCTACCTTCATCAAAAAGATAATCTAAACGCTCGCGAGCCGAAAGCTTGCCCTTTTCGTTGTGTTTAGCTACGCGTGCTTCACCGCCCATTTTTCGGACTTCTTCACGCTTCTTTTTAAGTAGCTCAATCTTTTCAGATACTTTCATAAATACAGATAGTTTTCAATTACTACAAAATTTCTTTAATTGTGGTTTGTGCTGCCAAAAATATATACTCCATGTGATAAGTCGACTAATTAAATGTTAAAAAAATGAAAATTCAAGATTTATTTCTTTATATAAAAGTTTGACACCCGATATTATCGAATATTTTACGATAATAGTATTACTAACATCCATAACTTTCTATTTAAAAGTATTCACACAAATATGACTATAAATTGACTATTCCAATTTTAGATATTTTTAGGTGCTATTTGTTATATTTTAAACACTCAATGAGTCAATTGTTATTTATATCACTTCAACTATTAATGCACTTCAATATATGTGCGACCTGCAAATTAAGTCAAGAGACAAGTCTATAAAATGAATCAAACTGCTTAATTAGTTGTCATTATCTCATCAAACATATTCCCAGATCAGTATACCTAAAGGTTACATGGAAGTGCAGTTACACAAAATTCCAGCTTTAAAAAATTGATGAGCATTTGTTAAGAGTTTTATGTATCTTGAATGAGTCGTCTGATTACAATATCATTATGACATAACTATAATCAAACACAACCTTATGAAAAAAATTATTGCATTATTAGCGATTTATGCCTTTTTCGGTCAGATTTTCGCACAAGAACAGCCCAATATTGTATTGGTATTTCTAGACAATTTTGGCTATGGAGAGCCTGGTTTTAATGGCGGTGGAATTATCAGAGGTACCCCCACTCCACGAATGGATCAGGTGGCTCAGGAAGGATTAAGATTAACCAACTTTAATGTTGAAGTACAATGTACTCCTTCCCGATCGGCCTTAATGACCGGCCGCTATGCCGTCCGTAGTGGTAACGCTACCGTTCCAATTGGCGAAGGTGTATATGGATTGGTACAATGGGAAGTTACCATGGCCGAAATGCTATCTGATGCAGGCTATGCAACCGGTATGTTTGGCAAATGGCATTTAGGCCGTACAGATGGCCGTTTTCCTACTGACCAGGGATTCGATGAGTGGTATGGCATCCCTAACTCAACAGATGAGTCAACATACAGCTCATTAACAGGTTTTGAAGAAAGTGAAGTATCAGAAACCTATGTGATGGAAGGTAAAAAGGGTGAGAAGCCTGAAAAAGTGCGTCCATACCGCCTGGATTACCGTCCTCTTATCGACCGCGACCTGACTGACAAAGCAATGGATTTTATGGATAGACAAACGAAGGCTAAAAAACCTTTCTTTATCTATCTGCCATATACAGCCACCCATTTCCCGACGATGCCTCATCCTGATTACGAAGGAAAAACAGGTAACGGACCCTGGGCCGATTTACTGAAACAAATTGATGATTACACGGGTGAATTGCTTGATAAGATTGATAATTTAGGCATTGCTGACAATACCATCTTTATATTTACGGCCGATAATGGTCCTGAGGCATTGGATTTTAACAACACCAGTATGACCGTTGAAACAGCTATTCATGGTTCTCCAGGCCCATGGAGAGGGACTTTATTTACTGGCTTTGAAGGCGGACTGAGAGTACCATTCGCCATACGCTGGCCTGCAAAAATTAAAGCTGGTCAATCAAGTGATGAAATTGTACACGCCATGGATCTATATCCTACTTTGGCAAAAGTTGCAGGTGCTACCACTCCAAATGATAGAATCATAGATGGAATTGATATGGCTGATTTCTTCACTGGCAAAATAGATAAATCTGGGCGCGAAGCTATTATTGTGTATATGGGTAACGATATTTTTGGGGTTAAATGGCGCAATTGGAAACTGCATTTTAAAGAACAGAATTCATGGAACAGTGTGCTGGAAACCTACACCATGCCACGCCTATATAACCTATATAATGACCCACAGGAAAAAGACAATGTGCTATTCCCGCATACCTGGGTACCAAAAGCCGCATTACAACACCTAACCAAACATGTTGCTTCACTTAAAAAGAATCCACCAATAAAAATGGGTCAGAAAGACCCGTACAACCCTGATAATAAATAACCAACCAAAATAACATACAATGAGAACACAAATAATTATCACAGGTATCTTATTACTTTCGGTTCTGATATTTAGTTCAGAAAGTCATGCGCAAAATCGAACATATGCGCCCTTAGATGAATCTATTCCAACGAACAAAACTATTAATTCGAAGATTGGCAAATTACAGTTTCCACTTGGTTATCCAACTGAACGCACTGCTCAAATGCTGGAAGATGAAATGTTATACATTCAGGCTGTTACAGCTTACACAAATACCATACAAGGTGCTTCCTTATGGGCTCTACGAAAAGGATTTGCAGAATTAGGTGTCAATGATGGAGATTTTATTGTCTCTCCTGAAATGGTAGATGGAAAGGCGCTTATGCTAACAGCTAATATGGATACCTATTATTTTTGGGGAAATGTTGATTTATCGGATGGTCCATTGGTTGTTGAAACCCCACCTAATGTATTGGGTATCCTCGATGATTTTTGGTTTAACTGGATTTCAGACTTTGGTTTGGCCGGTCCTGATAAAGGACAAGGAGGGAAATTCCTTTTAATTCCACAAGGATATAAAGGCAACTTACCTGAAGGCGGCTATTATATTTGTCACTCTAAAACGAATCTGGTCACTGTATTAGGACGTATGTTTTTAATTGACAATTCAACCGAAACAAGTATAAACACAGTAAAAGAGCATCTAAAAGTATATCCTTATGTAGAAGGTGCACATGGCACCAGCGTCGCCAGCTATTTAAACGGAGAAGCATCACTTGCAAAACCCGCTACTAAAGGAAGCTTAAAATTAGTAGATGTATCGGGTAAAGATTTTAACACCTTACCTCCTGTCAATTATATGCATTTTGAATACATCAACGAACTGATTCAAAGTCAACCAGCTGGAGCCATTAGCCCAGAAATTGCGGGTCAGCTGGCAGCTATCGGTATTGTAAAAGGAAAAGAGTTTAATCCAGATGAAAAAACAAAAGCAATTTTGACCAAAGCAGTTGAAGTGGCTAATGCTTATTCAAGAACAGCCGCCATGGGAGCTTTACCTAATAATAAATTTCGTTATTATGATAAAAACTCCTCGTGGTGTAATCCTTTATTTGATGGTGGCTATACTTTTATAACTCCTCCACCTGAAATTGGCAAAAATGGAGAAGTAATACCTTACGACAACGATGGCGCCATAAAGCTTTCTGCACGCACATCCTTCTTTTATATTGCAACGGGAATCACACCTGCTATGTGTATGCGATTAACAGGTATTGGCTCCCAATATTTATTGGGGATGATCGATTCAGAAGGAAGACCTTTAAACGGAAAAAATACCTACAAACTTACTCTACCTCCAAACATACCGCAAGAACGTTTCTGGTCCACAACAATATACGATAATCAAACACGCTCAATGATTCAAACTGATCAACGCTACCCAAGAGCAGGTAGCCAGTCATACCCTAGCCCTGCAGCCGAAGAGAATGAAGATGGTTCTATTACCCTTTATTATGGCCCGGATAAACCGGATGGTGTGCCTGATGGTAATTATGTCAAAACGATTCCTGACAGGGGCTGGTTCCAAATTATCAGATGCTATTCACCAACCAAAGGATTTTTTGATAAGTCATGGAAGCCTGGTGAAGTTGAACGCATAAAGTAATGATCAAAAAAATAAAAGACGTAATGCGAATGCAATACACTTTATGATATCAATTGTTCAATAAACTTGCAAACCGTAATATTCTGTCACGAAAACCTAATGAGCACCATAGCTTTGAATTAGAGTTTTCGTGGCAGTATTTTCAGTTTAAAAAGTAAGCACTTTTACCGAATCATCTTTTAAGTAATTGGTTAAAGGCAGCCCCATGCCTGCCACTTCAAAGCCCAAGTCCTTCAACTCATCCACAATATCGTATTTTGAGGCACAAGCGATGCAAGCCTTAATGGTTACTCCATCTTTTTGCATGGCCTTTAACTTCTTCTGAATCTCTTTATTTTCTGAAGTTAATTTAGCCGATGGACCCCAAATAATCAGAGTAACATCGTTAAACCAACCATACTTTTTGGCCGCATGTGTATACATAAAGGCCACCCGATCGGCAACTAACGGATCATCACTTGTCCATAGTACAACTAATTTGTCTTCTTCCGTCTTTTCAGCCTCTGGCTGTTGTGCTGATAGCTGCAAGACAGAGCCAATAAACAATAGTACGAAGATGGCTAATAAAGTTATTTTTCTTTTCATAATGTGAGTTTGTAAATATTTAAAATGCCCTCCATTGAGGGTGAAAATCAAAACCAACGGACAAAAAGCGGCTTAAATAATGACAAAAAATTGATTATCTATATTGTAGACTATCAGGTGGTTACACCCATTCTGGTGAGCAAGATGTTAAATAGAAATGAGTTGCTCACATATAGCTCACAGAAATATACGCATTTTTTGAGTATTTTAAAAACAGTCTAAAAAAATACAAAAGCCTGTAAATCAAATGATTTACAGGCTTTTTTGTGATCCCGGCGGGATACCCTTATAATGTCTGTATCGTAATGATAACAACTGTTTCGTGCAATTAATAAAAAATCTACTCACATATAGCTCACAAAACGTCCTTTGTTCATTTATAAAGCTAGTAAATATTTAAATATTAACAAATTACAATTGATACAAATAGTGTTTTAAATTTTGTAGTCTTACCCTCATCTCCAATTAAAAAACTTCCCTCCACCCATCCCCCTACTTTATAAAAAAGAGGCTGAAACAGATTCAATGTCTCAACCTCTTTGAATCCTTTATTGGGAATTAACTACAGTAATCCTTCATCAGCCATAGATAAATACGACTCACTCGTAACAATTATATGATCCAATACCGGTAAATCCATAATCTTGCCAGCCTCAGTAACTTTATTGGTCAACTTCATATCTTCTGAACTTGCCATTAAATTACCCGATGGGTGGTTATGTATTAAAATAACCCCAGATGCGTTGCACGTTAAGGCAACTTGATAAATCATTTTAACATCGACCACAACACCAGAAATTCCACCTTTAAACAAGTTCGCTATTCCTAAAACCCTATTGCTTCGAGTTAATAACAACACCTTAAACGATTCCCGATAATCAATATCACTTCTCCAATCCTGAATAACCAAGTCATAAACATCTTTTGAACACTTAACCTGATACTGATCAGACACTTTTTCCTTATGTGCATAATAAACAGTAATCTCATTTAAAGTATATAAATCTTTCATGAATTTCACCCCTGCCCTGGGGATTTATTAGGGCTTCTGGCACGCCATTAAATTTTGGCGCACCACATCGAACCCAGTAGAATTTTGTCAAGGGTGCATGTCAGTTTATGATTATAAACTGAACGCATCCAAAGGACGGTTGACATCTAAAATTTCATAGATAATATAGAAAACCAACCGCTCTTGACTTTTCTAATGGGTGAGATAACTTTGGCGGGATTTAATTAGGATAGTAATAATAAACTACAAACATCACTTCAAACATTTCAAAATTGCTCATCATTCATACTACAACCAACCTTAACGCAACTTACATCCAAAATCTCTACGAAAAATGGGTACGAAGTCGCATATGGGAAATGGTAAATGTGAATATTTGGCCGGAAGATTATGTGGATAAAAGGAAACAACCAATAGATTAGTTAAACATTGCCAATTCCTGAAAGTTTTAATATAATTCAGTATAATTAAAGATAACTATTGTATTCTATCTAGTATTTTTTAATGCCTATTAACTAATAATCACATTCTATTTATTGAATACATACACAAAAATATCAATTAGGACTTGACAGTCTTTATTCTATAAAATAACTTGCAATCGTACTTAGTTGTATTTTTACAAATTGGTCATGGGATATACAATTTAAATACTACCATCACTAAGTGCATTCCTACAAATTACTAATTACTTACTGGTTCATATTCCATTTCTTATAGCTAATTAGGATATATGGAATACGGTTTCAAATGTGCAACGTGCATTCAATTATTTATCAGATTTTGATTACTAATTAACTACTAAAAATTTTAAACTATGTATTTAATAACACATGTTGAATTTCGCCTAAGAAATCTCGAAGGATCTCATCCTTATGGTTTTATTAGAGTGTATTTTGGTTCTAATGAAAGTTATAAAACTGTGGGCAGAATAAATCTGACTAAGTATAATGCTCTTGCAACTTTACTTAAGTCTGGCAAAATTGCATATGATCCTTCAGCCAAAGAATTTACTAATACTTTTTCTAATTCTGACATCAAAACACCTCCCAATTCCCAAATACAATGAAAAATATTGCTTTCTTAATACTCACAATAGCCGTTGTGACATCATGTACTACAACACAGAATTTAGAACAAATTCAGTTATCGAAGAATAACTATTTAATGACACACAGATCAAATCCAACAGGCGAGAGTGGTAAACGTGATTCTATTATTATATATAAAACCGAATCTAAACCATTAGCTTCTGTAAACCTAGATTCAGATAAACTACTGATAACAATCCCATCTAAAGATGACTTAACAGTAGTATATATTTCACGAGCATTCACAGATACTGATCTACCCGATCAGAAAAAATATATGATTTTAAACGAATACTACTATCTGGATTTACTAAACTCTCATGATACCAACTTAAGAAATGAACTTGGGAATGAAATAAAGTTGACGAATAAACCAATTATTAAATGCGATGAAAAATGGTCTGATTATCGCTTTTCTGGAAAACTCAAATATTTTGAAAAAAAACAAATATTTCAAACAATTGTAATTCCTTTTAAAATTAGAGCTAAAACGAACTCTAAACCAAGTGATTTTTCTACCGGATTTAATGCGGGCTTTGCTTATGGTTGGCAATGGAAACGCACAACAATAAAACCCATATTTCATAAGGAAGACAAAAAAATGAAAGGATATGACAAAAAAGAACTTGCTTTCTCATTAGCACCATTTATTGGACTTACTCCCGTCAAATTAAATCCCGATAATACGAATAACACAATACTTACTGAAAAAAGTGTAGTTGGCTATAGTGCTGGCGCCATTGGAGTTTTTGAAATTAACAATTTTAACCTGGGTATTGCTTTTGGATTTGATCATGGAGTTGAGGATTCTGAAAATTGGGATTACCAGAATAAAATATGGACCGGACTTGTTATTGGAATAGATTTGATCAAATAAACTATAGTATTATGGAAGATTCAGAAAAATTAAATTTTACCGATCAATCTGCAGAAGTTGAAGAGTTCAGTATCGTCGAAGGTGATGATGCACAAAAGGATCCACGGCAGTTTACTCATTTTATTTCAGGGGGTAAGTGTGGGTCAAGAGGCTACAATTTTATTCGCCTACAAAATACGCATAAAACTAAAAGTATAGGAGTTACAATCCTCACCAAATGGATTTATAATCGAAGACCAAGATCAAGTACAAAAAGTTATCGCCTCACACCTGGCCAGATTGTTGGTATAGGCTGTCCAGTTCCAGGTCCAACATCACAAAGATTTGATTTCTCCATTTCTGGAGCTTGGTTTCTATGAATAATTGGAAAACTTTTTAAATAAAAGGAATCACTTAAGGATTTATACTAACGAATTAAATTAATTTAAAATTTATGAAAGCAATATTCATATTAGTAATTTCATTGGTAATTACATTTGGAATTACTGCACAAGAGCAGATTAGAATTGCGACTTACAACATTAAATTCCTTAACAAAGACATTAATAATTCACGCCAGGATAAGTTAAAAGAAGTAATCAGGCATTTGGATGCAGATATAATCGGACTGCAAGAAATTGATGATCGAGATGCATTAGAAAAAATCTTTTCACAAGATAATTGGCATATCATAATCGATGATGATAGTAATAGTAATCAGGATTTAGCAATTGTTGCTAAAAAAGATAAATTTATTATTCATGGTTTTGCGGATAATGAGTTAAATGCCAATGATGAGTATTTCCTTTTTCCAGACTACAATGGAAAAAACGGTGAAATTGA
>DIYS01000005.1 GCA_002429115.1 Saccharicrinis sp. UBA6048
AACCCGATTCTTTCGAACTTTAAAGAAGGACTATCAGTACTGGAGTACTTTATTTCTACTCACGGTGCTCGTAAAGGTCTGGCAGATACCGCTCTTAAAACAGCCGATGCCGGATATTTGACGCGTCGTCTGGTGGATGTATCTCAAGATGTTGTTATTTCTGAAGACGACTGTGGTACTTTAAGAGGATTGACAGCGACCGATATTAAGAATAATGAGGAAGTAGTTGCTTCGTTATTCGAGCGTATCCTTGGTCGCGTATCAGTTCACGATGTATATCACCCAAGTTCAGGTGAATTGATTGTGAAGGCTGGTCAGGAAATCGTTGAAGAGCAGGCTCGTATCATTGATGAGTCACCTATCGAGCGTGTTGAAATACGTTCTGTATTGACTTGTGAATCTAAGAAAGGTGTATGTGCTAAGTGTTACGGACGTAACCTGGCTACCGGACGTATGGTTCAACATGGAGAGTCAGTAGGTGTTATTGCTGCTCAGTCAATTGGTGAGCCGGGTACACAGTTAACGCTTCGTACGTTCCACGTAGGGGGTACAGCGGGTAACATTACATCTGAAAATAAAATTTTAGCAAAATACGACGGTATTGCTGAGATCGAAGAATTACGCACAGTGCCTTCAAAAACTGAAGAAGGGGAAAACGTTGATGTGGTAATTGGACGATTGGCTGAACTACGTATTATTGATAAGAATACAGGTATTGCTCTTACTACATATCCAATTCCTTATGGTGCCAAATTATTTATTAAGAATGGTGCTGAGATTAAGAAGGATGATGTAATTTGTGAGTGGGACCCTTATAATGCCTTGATTATCTCCGAGAAGAAAGGTAAAGTTGCATTCGAAAACATGATTGACGGTGTGACTTATAAGGAAGAGTCTGATGAGCAAACAGGATTCCGCGAAAAAGTTATTACTGAAACGCGTGATAAAACTAAAAATGCCGGCTTACGTGTATTGAGTGCTGATGGTGAAATTATTAAGAATTACAACTTACCGGTAGGTGCACACATGGCAGTTGATGAAGGGGACGATGTTGAACAAGGACAAATCCTTGCTAAAATTCCTCGTGCAGTTGGTAAAGCAGGCGATATCACAGGGGGGCTTCCACGTGTTACCGAATTATTCGAAGCACGTAATCCAAGTAACCCTGCAGTTGTATCAGAAGTTGATGGTGAGGTGACGTTTGGTAAGATTAAGCGTGGTAACCGTGAAATCATCGTAACGACTAAAGCTGGTGATGTGAAGAAGTATCTTGTTTCTCTATCGAAACAGATTCTTGTTCAGGAGAACGACTACGTTCGTGCCGGTACGCCACTTTCTGATGGTGCAACAACACCGAATGATATTCTAAGTATTAAAGGTCCAACAGCTGTACAAGAGTATATTGTGAACGAAGTTCAGGATGTATATCGCCTACAGGGTGTGAAGATCAATGACAAACACTTTGAAATTATCGTTCGTCAGATGATGCGTAAGGTTGACATTGCTGATCCGGGTGATACTAAATTCCTGGAAAAGCAGGTGGTTGATAAGATTGAGTTCATGGAAGAAAACGACCATATTTGGGGTAAGAAAGTTGTTGAAGACGCTGGTGATTCGCAGTCGTTGAAAGCAGGTATGATTATCACAGCTCGTCGTTTACGTGATGAAAACTCTCAATTGAAGCGTCGCGATCTAAGTCTTGTAACTGCACGTGAAGCAATTCCTGCAACTTCAAGCCAGGTACTTCAGGGTATTACCCGTGCTGCACTTCAAACGAAGAGCTTTATGTCAGCTGCTTCCTTCCAGGAAACAACAAAGGTATTGAATGAAGCTGCTATCCAGGGTAAAGTTGACCGACTTGAAGGATTGAAAGAAAATGTAATTTGTGGACACTTAATTCCTGCGGGTACAGGTGTTCGTAACTTTACTAAAGTTGTTGTTGGTTCGAAAGAAGAATACGATAACTTAGTAAGTAAGCAAACTACAGAAGAAACAGAATAAATAGAAAGTTCTAGATAGGGAAGAGGGGAAGCACATTAGGTGACTTCCCCTTTTTTGAAAAAAATCAAAGCTATGGAAGATAAAAAGAATCAAAATCAACTGAATATTGAGTTAAATGAGGAAGTTTCTCAGGGTACATATTCTAACCTGGCAATTATTACACATTCGCCGGCAGAATTTGTCGTTGACTTCGTTAGGGTGATGCCTGGTGTTCCAAAAGCTCAGGTGAAATCACGTGTGATACTAACTCCTGAACACGCTAAGCGTTTGATGAACGCTTTAAAAGATAATATTGCACGATATGAGTCTTTACACGGACCAATAAAGAATACGGATAATAATGGACAAGGACCTGTCATGCCAATGAATTTTGGTCCTACTGGTCAGGCATAATAAATGAACTTAAGGAATAGGAAACGGAGCAATTTGCTCCGTTTTTTTTATTTTTACTAAAAAAGCTACATGAAACACCTTATATATGGCCTTTATCTTTCTATAGCCTTAAGCTTGACTTCATGTCAATCAACGGCTCAAAATGACAACAATGCAGAATTAACACTTGGTTGTGAATGTCTGGATGAGTACTTGCCAATGTTGAAAGGAAAAAAGATCGGTTTATTGGTCAATCATACTTCTTTATTAGGAAAGGCACACCTGGTTGATACCTTATTAACTCACAATGTCATTGTTACAAAAATATTCGCTCCAGAACATGGTTTCAGAGGTACAGCCGATGCCGGCGAACACATTAATGATGGTTATGATAAGAAAACAGGTATTCCCATCATTTCACTGTACGACAAAAATAAAAAGCCTACCAAAGATCAGTTGAGTGATTTGGATGTTGTCATTTTTGATATACAGGATGTAGGCGTAAGGTTTTATACTTATATCTCTTCCATGCATTATATGATGGAGTCTTGCGCTGAGAATAATGTGAAAATGTTAGTGCTCGATCGACCAAATCCAAACGGCGATTACTTTGATGGTCCGGTATTGCAGAAAGAGTACCAATCGTTTGTAGGAATGCATCCAATTCCTGTTGTGCATGGATTAACAGTTGGGGAATTGGCCTTAATGATAAATGGAGAAAACTGGTTGAAAGATTCAGTAAAGTGTAAGCTGATTGTAATTAAAATGCAGAACTATCGGCATGATATGGCATTTTCATTGCCAGTTAAACCTTCACCAAATTTGCCAAATGATTTATCGATTCGTCTATACCCTTCATTGTGTTTTTTTGAGGCCACCGATGTCAGTATTGGACGTGGAACTTATATGCCATTTCAGGTTATAGGCTACCCGGATAGCACTTATGGATCATTTACTTTTACCCCTGTTAGCATTGATGGTATGTCCAAATATCCAAAGCAACAGGATAAGTTGTGTTATGGCATTGATCTTCGAACCGAACCATTGGATCATAACTTTACCTTAAAGCATTTAATTGACTTTTATAAGCTATCAGGAAGCTCTACCAATTTTGTAACGCGACGAAAATGGTTTAACCTTCTGGCTGGCAATGATGTTTTACTAAAGCAAATTGAAGAAGGGCTTACTGAAAAGGAAATTAGGGCATCCTGGACTTCTGAATTAAAAGCCTATGGTGAATTGCGACGAAAATATTTATTGTACCCATGATGAATAAGATTTTCCTTTCAATATTGTTGATCATCTTTTGTATTTCTATTCCAGGTAATACAATTAATGACTCACTTCGAATAAAGAAGGACAGTATTTATACTAAATATTTAAGCGTATATAACTCAATCAAACTAAGCAAAGGGGATGCTGACAGTATTGCTTTTAAACAGTTAGAAAATTGTCGTATTGCCTTTATTGTAGAAGATGAATTAAAGGTATGGAAGGACTTAATATGGCGGTATCAACAAATACCCATATTTCATTATAGTGAGGTTAATGACTCGCTCCTAAAAGGAATTGATCATTGTGTGTTTGCAGTTAAAAGTCAAGCATATTTAGATGATTTATTAAAGCTTAAATTAAGATTACCATTAACAGTTGTAGCATTAGGAGATTCTTTGGATTATGGTAGAGCTCTTGATGACATTAATATAAAGACTATTTTCTCAATCGCCGACACTACAAATCTTGCTAAAGATTTAGCCGTTCAGTTATTATTTGATGGGATCAGGTTGTGCAATAATGAGAATCAGACAATACCTCAAGGTTCACGTTTGTCGTATTTGCCCGCTCAGCATAATCAATTGTGTGAGTCAAAACTGTCAAATCAGGTCGATTCGGTAGTCGAAAATGCGATCAAGGTTAAAGCTTTTCCGGGTTGTCGTGTTTTTGTTGCTTATAAAGGGAATGTCATTTTCAATAAAGCCTATGGCTATCATACCTACGATGAACGAATAAAAGTGCAGCATCAGGATGTTTATGATTTGGCCTCAGTGACAAAAATAGCCGGTCCTTTGCCTCTAATAATGAAAGCTTGTGATAATCAACTAATGGATTTAGATCAATCTTTTTCGAGGTACTGGAAGGATTGGAAAAAGCGACTATTTCACAGATCAAATAAAAATGACATCACGGTTCGTGAAGTGCTGGCTCATCAGGCACGATTACAGCCCTACATTAATTATTATCCATCACTGATGAAGAATGATGTGTATGATGATCGTTATTTCTCGTTTAATCCAGATGAAAAGCATGCTCTGAAAATTAGTGATAATCTATACCTAAAGAATCGTTTTAAGAAAGAAGTATATAAGCAAATTCGTAAATCAGATCTTCTGCCTGAGGCAAAATACAAGTACAGTGGATTATCGTATATGATCTATCCACAATTATTGAGCGGTTTATTTGAACAGCCTTATGAAGCGTTGCTTTATGAACAATTCTTTAAACCATTAGGAGCATCTTCGTTGTGCTACAATCCTCTGGATAAAGTCGCACCAGCAAGGATAGTTCCAACGGAATACGACCATAAGTTCAGAAAAACTCAGATAAAAGGGTATGTTCACGACGAAGCAGCTGCCGTTATGGGTGGTGTGTCAGGTAATGCAGGTTTGTTTGGAAGTGCAGATGATCTGGCAAAGCTGATGCAAATGTATCTCCAAAAGGGAGAATATGGTCATCGACGGTACTTGTCTGAAGAAATTATTAATGAATTCACAAGGGTTCAATTTCCTGATAATGATAACCGAAGAGGTGCGGGCTTTGATAAGCCTTTGTTTGGTAATGATACTTTATCTATTCAGGATAGTTATCCTGCCCCAGAAGTTAGTTCTGTAAGCTATGGGCACAGTGGCTTTACCGGAACATTTGTTTGGATGGATCCGAAATACGAATTGTTGTTTATATTTCTATCAAACAGGGTGTATCCAACTCGCGAAAATCCATTAATCTACCGGATGAATGTGCGTCCAACCATCCAGCAGATTTTTTATAAGGCGATATTAGAGTTAGAATCCTCAGATTAAAAGTCACCTAATACAACATCATTGCGTTCAGGGTATTCTGGATTGGTATTCATCTTATAATACACCTGATGTTCTGTGATATCTATCTCGATGACTTTCATATGGATCAGGTTAATCAGAATTTTCTCAGCTTTTCGTGGGCTGATATTTGCCATGCCACAGAACGTTGAGAAGGTGATAAAACCATGTTTCCCCAGGTAAGTCAATAATTTACTTTCTGCGTATTTTATTTTCAGCAAGGCCCCACCAGGCTGCTTTTCGCGCTTCCATACTTCTGTTAATATGCGATTAGCCACCAGGTTTTGATCTTTTACACGAACATAGTAACACGGTTTGCTGTCTTTATCTGGTGCAGAATGAGGGCGCTTTTTACTTTTTTCAATGATGATCTCCAATACTGTTTTACCTTCAATATCCCATTTTCGTGTTTCAAAATTAACAGCAGGCTTGCAATGACGCTTGGCAGCCGACTCAATCATATAATATTCCTCATCAGATTCAATACCAGCTATTTTACCATTGTCTTTAACGCCAATTAGTAAACGTCCACCATCAGTATTGGCAAAAGCTGCAATTGAGCGAGCTATTTTTTTAGTATCTGTAATTGCAAACTTGAAGTCCTGAGTCTGATGCTCACCTTCTGAAATCATTTGCTGTAATTCTTTCTGATTCACTTTCTTCAATTTTCTGCAAAGGTCGTAAAAAAGTCGGCAAATATAATAATGTCAGCATTACTGTTTAAAGATTGGTGGAAATGCGCTGGATTACTTGTGTTTTCTATAAAAAACTGGAATTTAGCTATTAAGAATGCGTATTAATAATACTTAAATTCTTTAATTGTGATATTTGTCATGTATTCGAATGTTAAAAAACCTTAACTTTTAAAGAAACAATTCTTTATACCGTAGATTTTTAATAACCCTTAAATCGACAATTATGGCTGAAGTTAAACAATTGGTAAAAGGATTAGCCGATCAGCATGGCCGATCAATGGAAAGTCTGTTACCAATTCTCCAGGGAGTAGTTAAAGAAGAGCATCATGTTTCTGAAGATGCAATGGTTGAAATTGCCAAAGAGCTGAACATTTCCGCTGCTCAGGTTTATGGAACCGCTACCTTCTACTCATTTTTACACACAAAACCATTAGGTAAATATGTAATTCGAGTGTGTAAGACAATTACTTGTATGATGCACGGCAAAAACCAAATAATTAAAGAATTGGAGTCTGTGCTTAAAATTAAACTGGGTGAAACAACCCATGATAGAAAGTTCACTATTCTTGAAACCAACTGTCTTGGTCAGTGCCATAAGGGGCCTGCTATGTTGATTAATGATGAACCTTATACAGAGCTAACGCCGGAAAAAGTGCGTGAAATAATTATGAAATATAAACAATTGGAAATCAATGCTAACTAACTGGTTGTCTTTGATGAAATCATTTGAAATTCATAAAACACGCAACAATGAAAAAGAAAAACCTACAACGATTAGATCTCATTTTTAAAAATGAGCACGATACAGAAGAGATACTGAAAAAGACCTTTGCACGAAATAATGATGATATTATAAATGATCTGATTAGTTCCGGACTTAAAGGTCGTGGGGGAGCAGGATTTCCAACAGGATTGAAATGGAAATTGGCAGCTGAAGCCCAGTCTGATGAAAAGTTTGTCATCTGTAATGCAGATGAGGGGGAGCCAGGAACATTTAAGGATCGCGAAATTTTATCAAGCGTACCTCATAAAGTACTAACCGGAATGGCTGTTTGCGGGCACATCATCGGTGCAAAGAAAGGTTACATCTATTTAAGAAGTGAATACAATTTTCTAAAACCTCAATTGCTTGAAGTGATTGATAAATTCCATGAGCTTCTTAAAACATTTAATGTCGAATTCGATGTTGAAATATTTATGGGAAGTGGTGCATACATTTGCGGTGAGGAAAGTGCTCTGTTTGAAAGTATGGAAGGAAAACGTGGTGAACCTCGTAACAAACCACCATTCCCAACGGATGAAGGTTATCGCAATAAGCCAACTGTTATAAATAATGTTGAAACCTTAGCACATACTTATTCAATCATGAAATATGGTCCGGATAAGTTTAAAGATCTTGGTGTACAGGATTCACGAGGTTCGAAGGTATTTTCTGTATCTGGTGATACACCAATACCAGGTATCTACGAACTTGAATTTGGTATGTTGTTACAAAAGTTTGTGGATGACTTTGGCGATGGTGACTCAAAAGCTGTTCAGGTGGGTGGTGCATCAGGATTTTGTGTTCCGCGTAAAAAGTTCGCTAATACCGTGATCGGATATCAAGGGAAGCTGCGAGGTACATCGTTACCTACAGGAGGGTCAATGATGATCTTTAATTCATCAAGATCGATGTATAATGTATTACATAATTACCTGGATTTCTTTGTTGAAGAATCATGCGGACAATGCACGCCATGCAGGGTTGGAACCCAGCAGCTCTTGCTGGGTATTCAGGCTGTCAAGAAAGGTGAGCAACCATCATCTTATCTCGACAAGTTACTTGAGCTTGCAGAAGCTATGCGAGTAACGGCCAAGTGTGGTTTGGGGCAGTCTGTAGCCAATTCGTTTTCGTCGATCGTCGAAAACTTTAAAGAAGAAATGATTTACTAACAATAAACCTTTGATTATGTCTGATAAGATTAATCTTAAAATTGATAATATAGCGGTTAGTATTCATAGTGGAGCTACCATATTGGAGGCCGCCAAAAAAGTTAATATTCGTATTCCAACATTGTGCTATCACGAAGATTTGTGTGTTGCGGGTAATTGCAGGGTTTGCGTGGTTGAACAAGCTGGAAGTGATCGTTTACTGCCATCATGTGCCATGCCTGTTGCCGAAGGCATGGAGATACATACAAATAGTATGAAAGTCCGTAATGCACGTAAGCAAATAGTCGAACTACTCGTTAGTGAGCATCGTGCAGACTGTACACGTTGTTATAAAAACGGAAAATGTGAGTTACAGGATCTTTCTTCAGAGTACATTGTCGGCGAAAATGGCTTTATAGACCTTGTTGCACACAAAGGATATACAATTGATAATTTTTCACCATCGATAATTAAAGATGATAGTAAATGTATACGATGTCAACGTTGTGTTCGAACCTGTGATGAATTGCAAAGTATTAGTGCTCTTACGGTTGCGCATAAAGGAGAAGATATGAAGATTTCTTCTTTCTTTGAGAAGCCGATGTTTGAAGTGGTTTGTACCAATTGTGGTCAATGCGTTAATCGTTGCCCTACCGGTGCATTAACTGAGAAAACATATCTAGACAATGTTTGGTCTGCACTTAACTCCGAACGTAAGCATGTGGTTGTACAAACAGCTCCGGCAGTACGAATCGCTTTGGGAGAAGCATTAGGTATGCCACCGGGAGAAATTGTGACTGGTAAAATGGTATCAGCATTAAGGCGTCTCGGCTTTAGTTCAGTTCTTGATACTGACTTTACTGCTGATTTAACTATTATTGAAGAAGGTAATGAGCTGTTGCAGCGTTTGAAGAAAGTAGTAAAAGAAAATGATACCAGTGTAAAATTGCCGATGACAACATCTTGTTCACCAGGTTGGGTTAAGTTTATCGAGCATGCGTTCCCTGAATATTTACCAAATGTTTCAACGGCAAAATCTCCGCAGCAAATGTTTGGAGCATTGGCCAAAACATTTTACGCCAACAAAATAAAAGTTGAGCCTGAGAATATGGTTAGTGTTTCAATTATGCCATGTACTGCCAAAAAATACGAGGCGGATCGACCGGAGATGCGGGATAGTGGATATAAAGATGTTGACTTCGTATTGACAACGCGTGAATTGGCCTTAATGATTAAGCAGGCAGGGATAGATTTTGCCTCGTTGCCAAACGATGACTTTGACAGCATCATGGGTGAATCCAGTGGGGCTGCAGTTATTTTTGGTGCTACTGGAGGTGTTATGGAGGCCGCATTGCGTACCGCTTACGAAGTAGTTACTGGTCGTGAAGTGCCATTCGAAGACTTGAATATTACGCCAGTAAGGGGGATGGAAAGTATTCGCGAGGCTACTATCATGATTCAAAATGTTCTGCCTGAATGGAATTTCCTTGAAGGAGTTGAGCTTAAGACGTGTGTGGCTCACGGACTTTCGAATGCTAAAAAGGTTATGGAAGCTGTTAAAAGCGGTAAATCAGAGTACCATTTCATTGAAATCATGGCATGTCCGGGTGGCTGTTTAGGAGGCGGAGGTCAACCAATTCCTACTTCACCAGAAATCAGGAAAAAGCGTAGTGCAGCAATTTATGAAGAAGATGCACATAAGCCTATTCGAAAATCTCACGATAATCCGGAGGTAATTCATCTTTATGAGGAATTCTTAAAAGAACCTTTAGGTGAAAAATCACATCATTTATTGCATACACACTATACGGAAAGAAATCGTTATTAATATCTTTGAAGCCGGCCTTGGCTGGCTTCTTTTTATGTCTTTAAATGAAATTATTCTTTAATTGGATATTTTAAATTAACTTGAGCGTGGTAATCTAATCCAAAAGTAGACTTATGGAGACTAAGCATGAAATAGTAATTTGTTTGGGGAGTTCCTGCTTTTCAAGAGGAAATAAAGATGTGCTTGAAGTTGTTAAAGCGTTTCTTAAAGAGCATAGTCTTACAGCTGAAGTGTTCTTTCATGGCGACCTATGTGGAGGGAAGTGTGAAGAGGGGCCCGTTTTATTAATTGATGACCAACGATTTTCCAATGTAACGGTTGAAAATGTTTACGAAATATTAACGGGGTATTTCGAAGTATAAAAGTTTGTTTGTATGGGGCAATTAATTGTAACAGATAAAGATAAGTGTAACCTGAGCTATACATGCGTTCGAGTGTGCCCTGCCAAAGCCATTCGAATTGCCGATAAACATGCGCAGGTTTTACCTGAGAGATGTATTGGATGCGGTCAATGTGTAACCATGTGTGCACAAGAGGCTATCAGTTACAGAAATGATGTTGAGAATGTTGAAATGCTGGTAGCTAATAATGATCGCGTGGCTGCCATCTGCGATCCGGCTATTTCTGGCGAGTTTACTGATATAACGGATTATAGAAAATTCGTAGCAATGATTCGCGAAATAGGGTTTGATTTTGTATCAGAAATATCATTTGCGGTTGATTTAGTGGCATACGAGTATAAAGATTTGGTTGATAACTTTCAGGGGAAACACTACATCACAACAAAGTGTCCTGCTGTTGTCAGTTATATCGAAAAGCAAGAGCCTGAGTTAATTGATAATTTATCACCAATAGTGCCTCCGTATATTGCCATGTCTAAAATAATTCATAAGCGATATGGGGATGATGTTAAGGTGGTGTACATCACCGCTTGTACAGCAGCCAAAGACGAAGTAAAACAGTTCTATAATACAGATGGCCATATTGATAGTGTTTTAACATTTGTTGAATTACGGCAAATGTTTACAAAACGCAATATAACGCAGAATACAGTTGAGTATAGTGAATTTGATCCGCCACTTGGTCGTAAAGGCGGTTTGTTTCCAATTTCTCATGGACTATTTCAGGCTGTGGATATTAATAAAGGACTTTTGGAAGGTGATATTATCATTACGGAAGGACGAACCAATTTTCTTCAATCAATTAAAGAGTTTAAGTCTGAAAATCAGTTAAATCAGCATCTGGATTTGTTTTATTGCAAAGGTTGTATGCAAGGGCCAGGTTCATCGCAGGTTGGAAAAAAGTTTACAAGACGATCACAAGTCATTAAGTATGTTAATAAGCGCATGAAGGCCATAGATGCTTACCAATGGCGTTTGGATATTGAGGAGTTTAAAAAGCTTGATTTAACCCGTAAATTCAGAGGTAAGGATGTAAGATTGGCCATACCAACCAAAGCGGAAGTTGATGTTGTATTGGCTGATATGGGTAAATCAAAAAGAGAAGATCAGTTGGGCTGTGGAGCGTGTGGTTATCCAACGTGTCGCGAGTTTGCAGTTGCTCACTTGCAAGGATTAACTGATTATGAGCAATGTTATACTTTCTCAATAAAAAAATTGAGGTCGTATGTTACCAAGGTTAACGCATCCAACGAAAAGTATAAAAAAACCCAGGAGGCGCTTGTTAAAAGTGAAGAGAAAGCACGTAAAGAAGAACTTTTGGCCAGAGAAGCTGCAGAAACAACCACAGCCATGCTTAACAAATTAAGAGCTGGGGTTGTTATAGTTGACGATAGCCTGAAAATTATTGAAGCAAATAAGCGATTTGTATCGATGCTGGGCAATGATGCAGCGGAAATAGCTGAGGTAATTCCAGGACTAAAAGGCGCTGAATTAAAAAGCTTGATAGAATTTCACAAGATATTTTCTACCGTACTGCAATCCGGACAGGATGTGCTTGATCGTGATGTCGAATATGGGGATTCAATCATCAATGTTTCAGTATTTACCATCAAGCGTAACCAGATTGTAGGGGGAATCATTCGTGATTTAATTACGCCTGAAGTCAGAAAAGAAGAGGTGATTAAAAGGGCTCAGGATGTAATTAAGGAAAATCTTGAAACCGTTCAGCAGATTGCTTTCTTATTGGGAGAGAGTGCATCAAAAACAGAAAAAACACTAAACAGTATCATTGAAGCACAGCAACTAGGCGAATCTAATGGACCAGGAAAATAGTTTCTTTATTGATATCGAATGTCGTCAGAATAATCACGTTGGTGAGATTATTTGTGGTGATGTCTTCCTTTCTCGAAGGATAAAGGAGGAAGGGAGAACTATTGCTGTATTATCAGATGGTATGGGAAGTGGGGTAAAGGCTAATGTTCTAGCTACACTAACTGCTTCAATGGCGATGAACTTTACTATTGAACATCGGGAAGTTGCCAGAACGGCCGAAATCATTATGAACACTTTACCAGTTTGTAGTGTGCGGAAAGTTAGCTATAGTACTTTTACCATAATTGATATTGAAGATGATGGCACAACAACGATAGTTGAGTACGACAATCCAATATGTTTGGTCATGAGAGGTCAAAGCGAGTTTGATCCGGGCTGGGAGGATTTGGTTTTAGAGAGCGACCAAAATAAAGGTAAAAAGCTAAAAATTTGCAAGTTTAAAGCCCGTCTCGAAGATCGAATTTTCTTTTGGTCAGATGGTATTGTGCAGTCAGGTATGGGATCGCGTGCATTTCCTTTTGGCTGGGGACGTGATGCATTGGGTGAATACGTACAGAAAATTGTGAAATATACCCCATATGCTTCATCGGGAAAGTTGGCTCAGAAAGTAATTAACAGTGCCTTGCTGCATGATGGTGATAAACCAAAAGATGATTCATCATGTGGGGTTATATATTACCGGGAACCAAGGAAGTTATTATTAGCAACAGGACCTCCCTTTGATGAGCAAAATGATATTGAATATGCATTGAAGGTTCGGCGTTTTAAAGGGAAGAAAATTATAGCTGGAGGAACCACTGCTGAAATTGTCGGGCGGGAGCTGGCTCTAAAATTTGATGCTGGTATTGACTCTGAAGATAGCGAACTGCCTCCGGTATCATACATGGAAGGTATCAACCTGGTGACAGAAGGAATTTTAACGCTTGGAAAAGTAGCGCGTTTGCTTGAGTCTTATGATAGTAATTCGCGCCTTGGTAATGGCCCGGCAGATCAGATTATTAAAATGTTGCTGGAGAGTGATCGTATTCATGTTCTGAATGGAACACGAATTAATGTTGCACATCAAGATCCGAACCTGCCTGTGGAGCTGGAAATTCGCCGGACAGTGGTTAAGCGTGTGGTTGGCTTATTAGAAGAAAAATTCCTTAAAAACGTTGATATTGAGTATATGTAATTTTTCATGATTTAAATCATAAACGAATATCTGTTATAGCTTAATACTTTAATGCTATTATATCTTTCAAATTGAAAGTATCAATTTATCCTACCAATTGATTTATCGAGTTTTAATTTAGACTTGATCTGTATTATCAAAAAGCGACATCTGGCCTTTTTTTTCTCGGTATATTAGTATTAGTTTGCTGTATATTCTTGAAATATTTCTTTAATGGTTAAACATTAATTACGATTGTAAGATTATTGATATGGCATCAACAATTAAAGTGAGACAAATTGCAGAGCTTCTTAATGCCAATGTGGTGTGTGGGAATGAGATGCTTGAAAATGATATAAAGTGTGCATTTGCCAGCGACTTGATGAGTGATGTGTTAACGCTGGAATCAGATCAATTGGTCTTAATAACCGGATTAACGAATATGCAAACTGTCAGAACGGCTGAAATGGCCGATTTGGATTGTGTTGTTTTTGTGAGGGGCAAAAAAGTAACGCCCGAGATGATTGAAGTAGCAAGTGAAAACAATACAGTTCTGATGGAATGTGAATTTTCGATGTTCCGAACTATTGGTGTGTTACATGATGCAGGTGTTAATCCTGTTTATTGATAAAATAATATGGAATTTAGCTACGATGTAGAAGGTGGGAATTTTGCGAAAGCCGGTAATGCGGCCAGTAGTGTTAAAAAAGTTCTCAAACAGCTAAATGTTGATCCGAAAGTGATTAAGAGAATTGTGGTGGCTTTGTATGAGGGAGAAGTAAATGTTGTTGCTCACGCATACAAAGGTAAAGTGCTGGTAGATATTGATACGGATCGAATATATATTAAAATTGAAGATGAAGGCCCCGGCATCCCTGATATAGACCTGGCCATGCAGGTTGGTTACTCAACGGCATCAGCGATGGTTAGAGAGATGGGATTTGGAGCAGGAATGGGATTACCGAATATGAAAAGAAATGCGGATAAAATAAATATTTCAAGTAAAGTAGGCGAAGGAACAATTGTAGAGCTAACAACTAATTTGTCAAGTTAAGAAGTAATGGCTATGAGCGAACAACAGTTTTATCATGCATTGAAAGTAGATAAAGATTTATGCTTTGGGTGTACCCACTGTATGAATGTATGTCCTACTGATGCCATCCGAATTAAAGACGGTATTGCTTCAATACGCAAAAACTGGTGTGTCGATTGTGGTGAATGTATGAAGGCTTGTCCGGTAGATGCTTTTTATGTTGAGCAGGACGACTTTGAGAAGATATTCGACTTCAAATACCGCGTTGCCATTTTACCTTCTGTGTTCATTGGTCAGTTTTCAAAGCACATTCAGGAATGTGAAATTATGGATGTGATGAAAGAACTTGGCTTTACCCATGTGATACCGGCAGAGGCCACATCAGGGATTATAAATGAGGCCATGCTCGAAGAACAGAAAACAGATCGTGAAAAACCAATGATCAGTGCATTTTGTCCTTCCATTGTAAGATTGATCCAGGTTCGATTCCCGGGACTGGTAAATAATATTATTCCAATAAAACCACCAATCGACAGTACCGCTCTTTTTTATCGCAGTTTACTGCAGGAAGAAGGTAAAAAAGCTGAAGAAATAGGTGTTTTTTATGTAACGCCATGTGCTTCGAAAATTGCAACGGTTAAAAGCCCGGTTGGTGATGAGGCATCCTATGTTGATGGTGTTATTAATATGGATTTTCTCTATAACAAAGTTTTCCATGTGCTTAAAACCAGGGGGGAAGCAATTGATACATGCGATGAGGCTGTACCATACCTTTCTGCAAAGGGCCTAAATTGGAGCTTAACCAATGGAGAAGCCAGTAATATGTCAGGCAGATGTCTGGCAATCGATGAAATTCATAACGTCATTTCATTTCTTGAGAAAGTAGAAAATGATGAAATTCAAAATGTTGATTTTCTTGAGTTAAGAGCTTGCGATCAAAGCTGTGCCGGCGGAGTTTTGCTGACCGAAAATCGCTTTTTAACCGTTGAGCGAATTAAAACACGCGCTGAACGAATTAATGCCTCAGGAAAATATGTTCAAAATATTTCGGAAGCGCACAAGCAGTTAATCAAAGGCAAAATCAATGTAGGAGAGATCGCACCACGCTCAATGATGGTGCTTGATGAAGACATGGGCATTGCTCTTAAAAAAATGGCGCGTGTACGACGAATGATGTGTTATCTGCCGGGTATAGATTGTGGTGCATGTGGTGCACCAAATTGCGAAAGCCTGGCGAAAGATATTGTACGCAAAGAAGCTAACCTTTCAAATTGTGTATTTCTTCAGCGTATGATGGAGAAAACAAAGAAACTTGACCCTCAGCATTCAATACGAATTATTGAAAAAACATGGGGTAAAGATCGATTGAGTAAAGATTGTAAGAAAAAAGGAGCGAAGGATGAAGCGAATAAGTAATTAAACTTGGTGCTAAATCCGGACAAAAAATAAAATATAGAATGAAAGTTTGTGACATCATAGAAAAGTTAAACCTTAAAGTTATTGGAGGTGAAGAAGGTCTTCAAAATGAAGTGAATGGCGGATATACCTCTGATCTTTTAAGTGATGTAATGGGTAATGTGGACGAAGGTCAGGTGTGGATTACCCTTCAAACACATCGTAACGTTATGGCAGTAGCATCACTTAAAGAAGTGGCTGCTGTAATAATTGTAAAAGGGCTAGAGGCCGATGAAAATACAATTAGTCAGAGTAATGATGAAGGAATTCCATTGCTAAGTTCGGATATGGAGGCTTTTGAATTATCCGGAGAATTGTATCAATTGTTGAAAGGATGATATGAAACGCTATAAAGCAGATTTGCATATGCATACGGTTTTATCTCCATGCGGAAGCTTAGAGATGAGTCCGATGACAATTGTAGACACAGCTTTAGCGCGAGGATTAGATATTATTGGCATTACAGACCACAATAGTACGAGGCAGTGCGCTGAAATACACAAGGTCGGAATGCAGAAAGGATTAACAGTGCTTTGTGGAGCAGAGGTCACCACAAAAGAGGAAGTACACTGTTTAACGTTCTTTGAAAATTTTGAAAAACTTGAAGCTTTCCAGGAATACCTGGATAAGCATCTGCCAAATATTCTCAATGATGCAGATAAATTTGGACATCAGGTGTGGGTAAATGCAGATGAAGAGATAGAGGGGCAGGAAGATCGTTTGCTGATTAATGCACTTGATCAGTCCATTGATGAGGTGGAAGCTAAGGTTAGGGGACTTAACGGTTTGTTTATCCCGGCCCATATTTTCCGTCCGAGTTTCAGTGTTTATAGTCAATTGGGTTTTATGCCCTTTGATATTAAACCGGATGCGATTGGAATGAGTGCCAGGGTGAATGTGGATGAGCAAATGCAAAAGCATCCTGAGTTGAAGAATTACACAGTTCTTCGATCATCAGATGCACATTTCACCGATCAGATTGGATCACATTATTCAATAATCGAGATGAAAGAAGCCACTTTTGAAGAATTACGAATGGCGCTTCATCAACAGGCAGGAAGAAAAGTAGTGGAGTTAAGGTAATGAAGGATTTATCAATGCATATAATGGACATTGTCCAGAATTCGGTAAGAGCGGAAGCGGCTAATGTAACTTTGTCCATACTGATTGATGAACAGTGGCTGACCATTAGCGTGAAAGATGATGGTACCGGCATGGATCAGGAAACCCTGAAGAAAGTAAGCGATCCGTTTTATACGTCGCGCACTACCCGGAAAGTCGGGATGGGTATTCCGCTAATCATGCAAAACGCTGAGCTGACAGATGGATCAACGACATTGGAATCAGAATTGGGCGTAGGCACAACGCTTACTGCCAAATTTGGTCTTCATCATATTGACCGACCTCCAATGGGAGATATTGAATCGACAGCAGCCATGATGATCACCGGAAATGATGGTGTTAATCTGAAGTTTATTGTGAAAAAAGGAGCCGATGAATTTGCCATCAGTACAAATGAGGTGAAGGAAGCAATGGGAGATGTTGATATCAGGTTGCCACAAGTGACAAGTTTTTTAAAACAAATGATTGAAGAGAATTTGAAGGAATTAAAAATAGAATTTGATTAGGTAATAGGTTAGGAGGTGAGTGTTTTCTGTCTTATTACTGATAACTATAAAAGAGAATGTATAATTAATAATAACCAATCGCTATGTCAAAAGTTAAATCTCTGGCTGATTTGCGCAAAATGCGCGATGAATTGCAGACAAAAGTGAGTCTGCGCGAGAAAAGCGACAATCCTGAAAAATTGGTTCAGGTGAAAGTGTCGATGGCTACCTGTGGTATTGCCTCAGGAGCAAAGGAAGTGATGAACCATATGATCGAAGAAATGGATCGTCAGGCAATTGAAGCCATAGTTACGCAAACCGGATGTATGGGGTACTGTCATGCAGAACCTACAATCGAAGTAACTCTTCCTGGTAATGACCCTGTGGTTTTTGGTCATGTAGATAATACAAAGGCTAATGAAATCATTGAAAAGTACATTATCAGGGGTGAGTTGGTGGATGGAATCATCCCGGTGAATTACGAAACAGTAAAAGAGAATAAAAACGAATAGTTTTTCGCGCTATGGCTAAATATAAAAATCATATCCTTGTTTGTGGTGGAACTGGTTGTCGTGCCTCACAAGGTGAAGAAATTGTGCAGAATCTTGGTAAAGTTTTAGAAGAAAACAGCCTTGAGAATGAAGTGCAGGTTGTAAGAACCGGTTGTTTCGGTTTTTGCGAAAAGGGTCCTGTAGTAAAAATGGTTCCTGACAATACATTTTATGTACAGGTAACACCTGAAGATGCAAACGAAATTGTTTCTGAGCACCTTGTAAAAGGTCGTCAGGTAGAGCGTTTATTGTACACTGATCCGGAAACAAAAGAACGTGTTTCTGAATCGAAAGATATGGGTTTCTATAAAAAGCAAATTCGTATCGCGTTACGTAACTGTGGTTTTATCAACCCAGAGAACATTGACGAGTATATCGCTCGCGATGGTTATGCTGCTTTAGGCAAAGCATTGACAGAAATGACACCTGAAGAAGCAATTAAAGTGATTATCGACTCAGGTCTTCGTGGTCGCGGAGGAGGTGGTTTCCCAACTGGATTAAAGTGGGAGATCACACGCAAAGTTGAAGCTGAGCAGAAATATGTGGTTTGTAATGCCGATGAGGGTGACCCGGGTGCATTTATGGACCGTTCAATCCTTGAAGGAGATCCACACGCCGTATTAGAAGCAATGGCCATCAATGGTTACTGTACTGGTGCAACAAAAGGATTAATTTATATCCGTGCTGAGTATCCATTGGCAATTTCACGCTTGAAAATTGCCATTGATCAGGCTCGCGAGTATGGTTTATTAGGTGATGATATCTTCGGTACAGGATTTAGTTTCGATGTTGAGTTACGCTACGGTGCCGGTGCTTTCGTTTGTGGTGAGGAAACATCATTGATTCACTCAATGGAAGGTTTACGTGGTGAGCCTACTGTGAAACCTCCATTCCCATCGGAGAGTGGATACAAAGGCATGCCTACCAACGTAAATAACGTTGAAACTTACGCTAACATCCCGGTTATCCTGCTTGAAGGTGCTGAGTGGTTTAGCAGCATTGGTACTGAGAAGAGTAAAGGTACTAAGGTATTTGCGCTTGCTGGTAAGGTAAATAACGTAGGTTTGATTGAAGTACCTATGGGTACCACATTACGCGAAGTAATCTTCGACATTGGTGGTGGTATCAAAGATGGTAAGAAATTTAAAGCTGTTCAGACTGGTGGACCATCAGGTGGTTGCTTAACTGAAAAGCACTTAGATATTCCTATCGATTACGATAACCTTTTAGAATGTGGTTCTATGATGGGATCAGGAGGTATGATCGTAATGGATGAGGACGATTGTATGGTTTCTGTAGC
>DIYS01000148.1 GCA_002429115.1 Saccharicrinis sp. UBA6048
TGCGCAGTGAATTTTTCGGGTTAGGAATACCCAAATTTGGGCTATGAAATAAGCACTAATTTGTTGGTATTACTTAATCGTAGAAAATTAAATGAATTTTCCGGGTTAATTATACGTGAGGTGAATATTGAGGATCGCAACTAAAAGTATTCTCTATAATTTAAGTTGCGATCCAATCATATTAAAACTTCATTCCTAAGCGAACCATAAAGTTGGTACCCGCTTGTGGAAAATAGCCATCCAAAACATCGTGATCACCGGCATAGTAATAACGGTAAACCCAAGCATTTGATTCGTATTCTTCATCAAATAGGTTGTTTACCTTCACTCCAAGGTTAAAATCACCAACTGAAGGAATGGTAAAGTCATAGTTCACCAGTAGATCATTCACAAACCAGGCGTCCAGTTTGCGGTCATCGTTCGAGGTGTTGTCAATATACTGGTCACCTACATACTTGCTCAATAGCGATAGGGTTAAGCCATCAACCGGTCTGAAACTAAACTGGCTGGCCGCTGTAACAGAAGGAGAAAAAGCAATATCAGTTTCGCCCAATTCGGTCATATACTGGAAAGGCTCGTTTTCAGGATCATCCCAGTAGCTCCAGTTGTCAACATACTCGGTGTAGTTTTTAATTTTATTAGCCGATAATGCAATGTTACCAGTCCAGTTAAAGTTTGATGTAATCATTACACCACCTTCAATTTCAACACCCATACGGTAGCTGTCTGGCACATTCACCATAATGGCAGCACCCACATCGTTTATTTCACCTGTTTGTACCAGTTGGTCTTTGTACAACATATAGAAACCATTTACATTCACAAAAGCATTTTTGCCATTGTATTCGTATCCAAGTTCCCAGTCGTAAAGTGTTTCCGGCTCCGGCTTACGGTTGGCAGGCGCATCTCTAAAGTCACTACGTGTTGGTTCGCGTTGAGCCACGGCAAAAGAGGCAAACATACGCTGATTCTGATTTAGTTCGAAGTTGATACCCATTTTAGGATTCACAAAATCAAAGCTGTACGATTGCGTTAAGTCTGAGTTGTCGTCGTGCTCGCCAGTCATTGAGAAGTTAACATGACGGTACTGAATGTCGCCATATAACCACAAGTTATTGAATAGGGCATAGGTGACTTTTGCATAACTGTTAAAGTCCTTCTTTTTACCGGTGTTAAAATACCATTGGTGATTGTGTGGAATGCCCTTGTTGTATTCGCTCCAGATGACATTACCAAAGTGATCACCATCGTATTCATTGTAGGCACCTCCAACGATTAATTCCAGGTTCCCAGTGGTGTAAATACCTGAAAAAGTTGCACCGTAGAAGTCGTTATCTAACCATTTGCGCTGAATCAAATCGGTTTCTTCAATTGTTTCACCATCTACAACAATCGATTCGAAACCTACATTGTAATCCTTAAATTCCCGATCGTTTTTATACGACTCGTAGTAACCTTCGCCTTTGGTATAGTGCAGTGCAGCTGTCAGGTTCAGCTTATCGCTGGCCCGATGTGTAAAGTGCAACTGGTAATGATCTTGCTGGTAGTTATCGGTCTGGTTTTCGTATAGATACTTGTTAAAAGTGCGGGCATCTGAGTTATAGAGATTTTCAGCTTCAGCATCAGTCCATCCATCCATCATCACCAGTTTTTCCATGCCTGCACGATCATTTTCAAGCTTCACTTTCGGCACACCATTCCATGCCTGGTAGGTTTTTTCTTTTCCTGAGAAAGTGATGAATTTAATGGTCGATCGCTCACCGTAGTAACCACCTGAAAAATAGTAAGATTTAAGGTCGGAAGTGGCGCGATCGATAAAACCATCAGTGTTAATACGCGATAAACGTACATCAAAAGCCATGTTGTTCTTCAATAGTCCGGTTGATACAGCCACTGAGTTTTTCATCGTGTTGTATGAACCATAACTATTGTCGATAAAAGCCATTGTTTCGGCCGACGAATTCAGAGTGTTGAGGTTAACCGATGCACCAAATGACGCAGCACCATTGGTAGATGTACCAACACCACGCTGTACCTGTATTTTATCCACAGAAGCAGCAAAGTCGGGCATGTTTACCCAAAAGACGCCTTGCGACTCAGCATCGTTCATCGGGATACCATTTACTGTCACGTTAATACGGGTAATATCAGCACCACGAATTCGTAATCCTGTGTACCCAACACCAGCCCCGGCATCAGAGTTTGTCACCACACTTGGCATCTGGTTTAATAAGAATGGCAGGTCTTGCCCAAAATTCTGTTGCTGAATCTCTTCCGAGGTCATTTCAGATGCAGCCACCGGCATATTCTTACTGGCGCGAATAGCTGAAACAATCACTTCGTCGGTCATCACAGCCGATTCTTCCAGCTGTACATTCATATTAGGAGAAGCCGCAGCTTCCACCGTTTTATAGCCAACATATGAGAAAATAAGCATTGGTTGATCAGACTTGCTGTCAATCGTAAATCGCCCTTCGGTATTGGTTATAGTGCCATTGTACGTATTTTGAACAATGACATTTACGCCTACCAGTGCTTCACCATTTTCATCGGTAACTCGTCCGTTAATTGTTGTTTGTGCTATAGCGCTCAACGATAGGAGAGCTGCCAGCGTCAATAAATAAAATTTCTTCATTTTTTTAATGCAGTTTAAGTTATTAACATATACCGCAATGAGGAATATTTTGGAGATAACTTGTTCCCTTGTCGGCATTACCCGGCCAGGTTCGAAGGGTATAATCTCAGCCTGTATTGAGGCACCCCATTGGAATCGAGCGCAAAAGTATAGCCCCGATTTGTATTATCAAAGAAAAATAAGACCTTTTTATCTTTAATGTATTGATTGATTCTTCAAGGTATTCAATTTCAAGTGGAAAGGCAAGGGGTGTGTAAGTTGAGAGTTTTAGCAGTTTAACAGTTTATAAGTTGAGGAGTTTATCTGTGGAACTGGTTAATCGTCGAACTGAGAAAGTGTTGAGTTTGGGGCTGATAAGTTTAATAGTTGAAGTGTTGAAAAGTTTAGTGAAGTTTCTGACTTTTGAGTTATACCTCCATCACCGCCGGTACTTCTCTAATGCCATTAACTTAAGCTGTCAATAACGATTGGAGCTGTAAATCAAAGCGGGCAGGCCAGAGCAAGAGGCCGGGCCGGGGCTTGCGTGAGGCCTTCAAGGGGGCACTTGAGGAGGCTGTGCGCAGGCAGGAATTGAAGGGCGATGTAGGATGAAGGCTTCTCTTGCTCTAGCATTTTTTGCTTACCTTTTTGTGGCAATGACAAAAAGTAAGTTGGGTTTGGGACAACGTCCCAATATTAAAAATCATAAATGATGTTTTAAGTTAAAGGCATTAGGTACTTCCCCCAGGGGAAGATTTTAATTGACAGCTTGATTTGATGGTTTATATTTTACAATATGGGCATCAATGCTCCACTTGGGTAGCTGTCCACCTGAGCGGACTGAGGGGTAATAGTTTAGGGTTTTGAGTTGTGTGCATTGTCATTTCGTGTCAAACCTATTTTACAATAAATCGACTCAGAAATAAAACCGCTAACGGCTATCATTCAACAGCCATTAGCTTCTTTTATACCATGCAAATAGCTAACCTCTAATCTCTAGCCTCTAACTGCTCATCACCCCATGCAATCATCCCAATCTTTCCAGATCGGTTCATAGCCACCATCCTTAATCATCTGGCAAATGGTTTCCGGACTGCGGTCGTCGTTGACTGAGAACTGTTCAAGGGCTTCGTTATATACTGCATAGCCACCCGGTTCGGTTTTTGAGCCGGCACTCATGGCAGTCACACCCAGTTGTAGCATGTGGTTTCTGAACTTCTTGCTTTCGCGTGTAGATAAGGACAAATCAACATCAGGATTAAAAATACGGTAAGCCATGATTAGCTGTGCCAGTTGCTTATCAGTCACATCGTAGTTGGGCTGAAAAGTGCCAACATGTGGACGTAAACGTGGGAAAGAGATACTGTATTTGGTGCGCCAATAGGCTTTTTCCAGGTAATCAAGATGAAGAGCTGTCATAAAAGAATCAGTTCTCCAGTCTTCTAAGCCCAATAAACAGCCAATCCCAATTTTATGGATACCAGCTTTTCCTAGTCGTTCAGGTGTTTCAAGGCGGTAATTGAAATCGGACTTTTTACCACGCGGGTGATAAGTGTTGTAGTTGGCTTTATTGTAGGTTTCCTGATAGACATATACCGTATGAAGTCCCAGGTCGATGAGTCCTTTGTATTCATCCCCTTTCATCGGTTGCACCTCGATCGATACCGACGGAAAATGTGGCTTCACCAATTCAACCATTTCCTTCAGGTAATTATATCCGCAGTCTTTTGGGTGTTCGCCGGTCACCAGCAAAAGGTGTTGGAAGCCCATGTTCTTAATCACCTCAATTTCCTGCATTACCTGCTCCTTAGTCAGCGTAATCCGTTTAATATCATTTTCATGGTTGAAGCCACAGTAGGTACATGCGTTGGCACAGGCATTTGAAAGGTAAAGCGGAATATATAACTGAATAGTTTTTCCAAATCGACGTTGCGTTATAGCACGACTTTTATGCGCCATCTGCTCCAGATAGGCTTCTGCCGAAGGCGAAATAAGTGCTTTAAAATCTTCAAGCCCTGGGTTTGTCGAATTTAGAGCCAGTTCAACGTCAGCAGCCGTTTTATTATAGATCGATGTTGTTGTTGCTTCCCAATCGAGTGAAGCATGTACCTCTTCAAATGTTTTCATTACTTTACCTTAAGTCAGTAGTTAGAAGGCAGAAGTCAGTAATTACATACCTTCTCCTTCTATGTTTTTTCAAAATGCAAATCGCCAAAAGCTATAAGCTAACAGCTATTTCTACAATTCATCTAAAAAAGCCGTTAACGGACTGGATGCCTCAGCTCCCATTGATTTAGTGGCGAGTTTGGCTTCAAAAGCCATACGACCTGCCTCAACTGCCATTTTAAAGGCTTGTCCCATCTGTACCGGGTTAGGCGATACGGCAATGGCTGTATTTACCAAAACAGCATCAGCTCCCATTTCCATGGCATCTGCCGCATGCGATGGTGCGCCAATTCCTGCATCCACAACCACCGGTACCTGGCTTTGCTCAATGATGATGCGCAACATTTCTTTGGTTTGTAGTCCCTGGTTTGAACCAATCGGAGCGCCCAAAGGCATCACAGCAGCTGTCCCAACCTCTTCCAATCGCTTGCATAATACCGGATCGGCCTGTACGTATGGCAATACAATAAATCCAAGCTTAACTAATTCTTCGGCCGCTTTTAGTGTCTCAATCGGGTCAGGTAATAAATATTTAGGATCGGGATGGATCTCCAGCTTTAGCCAGTTTGTTTCCAAAGCTTCGCGCGCCAGTTGTGCAGCAAACACAGCTTCCTTGGCTGTTCTAACACCCGATGTATTTGGCAACAGGTTAATGCGCTCATGCTTCAGGTGCTTTAGAATATCATCCTGTTGGTTATTCATTTCAACACGACGAAGTGCCACAGTTACCAGCTCAGATTCACTAATTTCCAGTGCCTCCTGCATCAATTGGTTGGAAGCAAATTTGCCTGTTCCGGTAAATAATCTTGATTGAAATGTTTTATCTCCTAATTGTAATGGGGTCATATCTTATAGCTTGTTTATTCTTTTTGTATTTCGGTTCACATCTTTATTTACAATTTGCAGATTAAGCTGCGATCCGTTTGTAAATATGTATTGTCTTCTTCCGTCTTAGATCATCCATCTTCCGTCATCCATCCACGGTCTCCTTTCTTCAACGATACTTTGTCCAGTTAGCCGAACTGCATTTACCGATTTTTTGGAGAAGATCGAGCGTTACAACTCCAGGCTGTTCATTTTGCGCAATAAAAGAGGATAGGGCAACACCGTGGATGCCTGTGTTGAATAAGTCTTTAAAGTCATCAGGCACCAAACCACCAATGGCAATGATTGGAATTGAGATGCCAGCTTCTTTACATTGATTGATGATGGAACTATAGTCTTCAACACCAAGGATTGGACTCAGATTTTTCTTTGTTTCTGTAAAACGAAAGGGACCAAGGCCTATGTAATCAACGCCGGCTTCCACCAATCGTTTTACATCATCAAAGGTATTAGCCGTTCCTCCGATGATAGCTTGTGGTCCTAATATTTCACGAGCTTTATCTGGTGCCATGTCATTTTTACCAAGGTGCACTCCGTCGGCTCCAATTTTGGCAGCAATTTCAACATGGTCGTTTAAAACAAAGGTTGCACCATTGTCCATACAAAAGCTCAATGCTTCAAGTGCAGTTCTTTCAATCTCTTCTACGGTCTCATCTTTCATCCGCAATTGAATCCAGTTACCACCGCCATTCACCACTTCTTCGATTTGTTGCATGGTGCTGTGCTTATCAGACGGGGAGGTGATATAATGCAGTCTTGAAATTGATTTTTTATTCATTGCACTAAGTTTAGTTCTTTACATTATGATGATAGCCAAGCAAGCTCTCGTTACTGGCAATAATTTTCTTCACATAGAAATGTGCTGCTTCGCATGCATCGGGCAAGCAGTTGCCTTTCGCAATCTCTGCAGCTATGGACGATGAAAGTATACATCCGGTGCCATGTTTTTGCAGGTTACCTTTCACCTTTAAAGATTGCACTGTGATACACTTATCAAGCCCGGGTATGAATAGCTCATCGTATACATGATCACCTGATAAGTGACCGCCTTTAATAAGGATGGAGGTATTTAATAAATCAACGGTTTCTTGCGCTGATTGATCTCCAAATAAAGCCTGAAATTCAGGAATGTTTGGTGTTAAAAGATGGATGTTCCCTTTGATTAACGATTGGATGTTGTTATTTAGGTTTTCGTGGAAAGAAAATCCGGCAGAAGCTTTTAATATAGGGTCCCATATTACAAAAGCCTCAGGCCAGTTTCTTTGAATCCAATCTGATAATTGGATCAGAACCGAAGCCGATTCTATTAATCCGATTTTAATAGCCTTGGGGCGATACGTTTTTGCTAAAGCTTCCAGTTGTTGTTCTATTTCAGCAAAAGTCAGCCATTTAACACCATCAAAAGATGATTCGTTTTGATAAGTAACCGACGTAACGACTCCCAAGCCATAGACCTCATGTTGTTCAAACGTTTTTATATCACTTGTAACACCTGCGCCACTGCTTGGGTCAAAGCCGGCAATGCTCAGTACATAAGGTCTTTCATTCATTTTTTAAGTCCATTTATCGGTGACCTCCCTGAAGCGCTCTGCTACGCCATCAACGTCACCATCTTTAACAAATTGTTCCCAAAGGTGTCCATGAAGCGCAACGCCATCAAAGCCTAAATCTTTGGCAACATCCACATTTTTATGGTCGATACCACCTAAAGCCAGTACCGGCACTTCATGTTCATTGTTTAAATATTCTTTAAGAACCGACTGGTCAATAGCCGGTCCGTATCCTTCTTTTGAAATACTCTCGAATACCGGGCTTAACAAGGCATAGCTAAACGATTCACTCAGGTTAATCAATTCGCTCATAGAGTGAACTGAAATACTCTTAGGCAATGCTTTATCACTGTAATCATCAATCAAATGGCGATTGTAAGACGTGAAATGAACACCTCTTAATTTTCTCAATTCAACCAGGTGCAGATTGCTGTGAATGGCAAGCCTATCGTGATATTTAGTGTCAATAGAATCAATAAATGCATTTAGCTCAGCCTCGCTGTAAGCCGGCTTTCGTACATGCAGTATTTCCAGTCCGGCTTCAAATAAGGCATTAATTGCTTCTATCTCCTTGTTAAGTTTCGTTGGATAACAAATTACAATTGGCTTCATAAAGTTTAGTTTTATTCTGCCACAAAAATAGTCGTAATTGTTTACATATATAACTCTCCGCCCGATTCTTTGAACAATTCTTTTTTATCCTCCAGCTTTTTTGCCAAATCTCTAACTTCCATGGTGCTTTTCATCGAGCAAAACTTTTCGCCACACATCGAACAGAAGTGTGATGATTTGTAACCTTCATCAGGAAGCGTTTTGTCGTGGTACTGCATCGCTGTTTCCGGATCAAGTGCCAATGAAAACTGATCTTTCCATCTGAATTCAAAACGTGCTTTACTCATGGCATAATCGCGGAACTGAGCACCAGGGAATCCTTTAGCAACATCAGCAGCATGTGCTGCCAGCTTATAGGTGATTACCCCTGTTTTTACATCGTGCTTGTCAGGTAAGCCCAGGTGTTCCTTTGGCGTTACATAACAAAGCATGGCAGTTCCGTACCAGCCGATCATTGCTCCGCCAATAGCTGAAGTAATGTGATCATATCCAGGTGCAATATCAGTCGTTAATGGGCCCAAAGTGTAAAAAGGAGCCTCCTTACATTTCTCCAACTGCAGGTCCATGTTTTCTTTAATACCCTGCATTGGCACGTGTCCTGGACCTTCAATAATCACCTGAACATATTTATCACGAGCGATTTGCGTTAACTCGCCCAATGCTTCCAATTCTCCAAACTGTGCACGGTCGTTGGCATCGGCAATCGATCCCGGACGTAAGCCATCTCCTAAAGACACACCCACATCATAGGCCGCCAGGATATCACAGATTTCATCAAAATGCGTGTATAAGAAATTCTCTTTGTGATGGTATAGCATCCATTTCGCCATAATCGACCCACCGCGTGACACAATTCCTGTAACACGGTGAATAGTTGATGGAATATGCTTCCATAATAAACCGGCATGAATCGTGAAGTAACTTACGCCTTGCTCTGCCTGCTCAATTAAGGTATCGCGGTAAATTTCCCAGGTTAATTTCTCAACATCACCATTTACTTTCTCAAGCGCCTGGTACAAAGGAACAGTACCAACTGGCACCGGCGAGTTACGTACGATCCACTCACGTGTTTCGTGGATGTTATCACCGGTTGATAGATCCATAATAGTATCGGCACCCCAGCGAACTGCCCAAACAGCTTTTTCCACTTCCTCTTCGATGGATGAGGTCGTAGGCGAGTTACCAATGTTGGCATTTATCTTAACCAGGAAGTTACGGCCAATAATCATTGGTTCCGCTTCCGGGTGGTTAATATTACATGGGATGATAGCTCTACCTGCAGCAATTTCATCTCTAACAAATTCAGGAGTTACTTCGTTCTCAGGAATTTGAGCTCCAAAGCATTCACCTCTGTGTTGACGGTATTTCTCCTTAACTTGCTGTAATTGCTGATTTTCACGGATAGCCACATATTCCATTTCAGGTGTAATAAGTCCCTGGCTTGCGTAATAATACTGTGTAACACATTTGCCATCTTTGGCTTTCAATGGCTTGCTGCTAACATGATCAAAGCGAAGGTGGTCTAACGCTACATCACCCAGTCTCATCTGCCCATATTCAGAACTTAGTTGTTCCAACTCTTCAACATCACCACGGTCTTTAATCCATTGTTCGCGTATTTTCGGCAATCCTTTTTCCAAATCAACCTTATATGATGGATCGGTGTAAGGGCCGCTGGTATCATATACGGTGATTGGTGGATTTTTAATTAAATCGCCTTCTGTTGTTTTTGTATCACTTAATTCAATACTACGATGGGGCACCTGTATATCATGAATCGTGCCTTGTTCGTAAATCTTTTTAGAATTAGGAAAGGGACCAGTAGTTATTCCCTCCTGCGATATTTTACCTTGTGCCATAGTTGTGTGATTATGAATTAGCCACCTTGGCTAGCTTTTATTATCAGAATTTTATCTCCATCGGCCACCTGGGCGGTCGACCATTTCCCTCTAGGAACCACCATGTCATTAACAGCGACAGCTATCCCTCCGGTTTGAGTTTGACCAATGTGCTGAAGTACATCGGCTATCGAAGTGTTTTGGGGCATGTCAGTTGCTTGCCCATTAATACAAATGTTCATTGTCTGTTATTAACTGTACGGGAAGCCTGTTGTGAGTTGCTCATATCCCTGCGTCAGCATTACCTGCATCAGGTTCAATGGGTGTAATCTCAGCCTGTAATTTTAAGGCACCCCTTACAAAATGATGGGTCAAAGGTATATTAAAAATGGATTCTGAAACAAAAAAAGCTGAAGAAAAATTCTCCAGCTTTCAATTCATAATCATTATCTAAAGGTTACTTCTCTACTTGTAATATTTTAGTGATCATTTCTTCCAAATCATCTTTGGAGTGATAGCCCATGGTAGCTTGCGGTTCACCATCCATCGGGACAAATACAATTGTCGGCAGGCTTCTTATTCCAAATGTTGCAGCCAATTCACGTTGCTCATCGGTATTAATTTTATAGATCTGCAACTTCCCATCATACTCTTTCTGGATTTTATTTAATACTGGTGATAACATTTTACATGGGCCACACCAATCAGCATAAAAATCCAGGATGGCTGGTACATCGCCTTTATAATTCCATTGCTGGCCTTCTTCGTAATTAAAGACTTTGTCTTTAAACGAATCAGCATCCAGGGAAATAACAGCGTTTTTACTATCTGTATCCTTTGTTCCTTCAGTAGTGGATGAATATAATTTAAAACCGCTTGCAGCGATAAGAGTAATTCCTATTAATACTAATAATGCCTTTTTCATGAGTTTAAAATTTCATTCTTTATATACGAAACATCGTGCTGTAGATCATCGTTTTTAATATATCGCGGATTAACAACACATTAACACTTACTTCTCAACTTTCAGTACATCTTTAAATGCTTTGATGAATGTATCTTTCGGAAGCGCACCTTGTGCCATTTGTGGCTGACCATCCTGAGGGATAAACAAAATTGATGGAATACTCTGAATGCCGAAAGCTCCGGCTAATTCACGTTCTTTTTCAGTATCCACCTTGTAAATGTCTATTTTTCCTTCAAATTCATTTGCCAGCTCATCCAATATTGGAGCAACTGCCTTACATGGCCCACACCAATCAGCATAAAAGTCAATAATGGCTGGCTTATTTCCTTCAAATTTCCACTCTTTGTTATCCGTGTAGTTGAATACTTTTTCCTTAAAAGTTTGATTGTTTAAATGCTGTACCATGATATTCTGTTTTAGAGATTACAAATATAATAAAATATTCTAAATATATATAAATGTATATGTATGGATATTTCAACAACTGTGCCAAATACTATATCTTCAGAAATAAGTCAAAATGCCACAATAATGTTGTAATTTTGTCAGCAATATGACACAAGAAGCACAAATAAGGGTGGTTAGAAGTCTGAACCATCCTGTTTTTCATACAATCAGAGATATAAGTGAAGAGTTAAAAAGACCGGCATTCGTTATTGGTGGTTTTGTACGTGATTTATACCTTGATCGACCGTCGAAAGATATAGATATTGTCGTTCTTGGCAGTGGAATTGAGTTGGCCGAGAAGGTTGCTAAAAAGTTAGGTGGATTAAGGTTAACAGTTTTTAAAAACTTTGGAACAGCCATGCTGCGCTACCGTGATCTTGAAGTTGAGTTCGTGGGAGCGCGTAAGGAATCATACCAACGTAACTCGCGCAAGCCTATTGTTGAAGATGGAACCCTAGAAGATGATCAGAATCGACGCGACTTCACCATCAATGCATTGGCGCTATCCTTAGGTAAGGACAACTATGGAGAGCTTGTTGATCCATTTGACGGAATTACCGATATGGAAAAAGGCATTATCCGGACTCCGCTTGATCCTGGTATTACTTTTTCTGATGATCCATTACGAATGATGCGTGCAATTCGTTTTGCAACTCAGTTAGGATTTAGAATTGAAGAGAAAACTTTTGAAGGTATAAAAGCTCAGAAAGATCGAATCGAGATTGTTTCGGGTGAGCGCATTGCCGATGAGTTGAATAAGATCGTCATGGCCGATAAGCCATCGATTGGATTTAAATTGTTGGAGTTAACAGGTCTGTTACATATTATCTTTCCGGAACTTCAGGCAATGAAGGGCGTGGAGAAGGTGGATGGACGCGCACATAAGGATAATTTTTACCATACACTTGAGGTGTTAGATCGCATTGTGCCAAATACCGACAATGTGTGGTTGCGCTGGTCAGCCATATTGCACGATATTGCGAAGCCACGGACAAAGCGCTACGATAAAAAACTAGGCTGGACATTCCATAATCATAATTTCATTGGGCAGAAGATGATTCCAAAAATATTTGGAAGAATGAAATTGCCATTGAATGAAAAGATGAAGTATGTGCAAAAGATGGTTGGCCTGCATATGCGCCCAATAGTGCTTAGCGAAGATATTGTATCTGATTCGGCAGTGCGTCGCTTGTTGTTTGAGGCAGGTGACGATATTGATGATCTTATGACGCTTTGTGAAGCGGATATCACTTCGAAAAATGAGGCCAAGGTGAAGCGTTATATGCGTAATTTCAAGGTTGTTCGTAAGAAACTGAAAGAGATTGAGGAGAAGGATCATATTCGAAATTTTCAACCACCTGTTACTGGTGAGATGATTATGAAGACCTTCAATATTCAGCCTTGTAAAGCCATTGGTGACTTAAAAGCAATTATCAAAGAAGCCATACTGGAAGGGGAGATTGGAAATAATTACGAAGAGGCCTTTGAATTAATGATTAAGAAAGGTGAAGAAATGGGCCTTAAGCGAGCTGAATAATGCAGGAAACACATTCGAAATATTTCTTCAACGAACAAAATGAAAGTTCCATTACGCCGGGAAATGAGCTGATAATTATTACAGATCAGTTCTCAACACCTGAAAATATTGGCAGTATAATTCGCCTGGCTGCTAATGTGAATGCCAAAGAAGTGATTGTTCTGGGTAGTGAAGAATGCCGTTTGAGTAAAATCAAAAAAACGGCGGGTGCTGCCATGGGGCACGTTAC
>DIYS01000078.1 GCA_002429115.1 Saccharicrinis sp. UBA6048
TTGTTGATTTGTTGATTTGTTGAAATATCAAAAAAACACATCTTAAATCCTAAATCATACATCCTAATTATTAAATCGTAATTCCTCTTACATCGGATCGACATCAATCTGAAAAGTCACATAACGAAATTCTTGCTGTGCCTGCAAATTAAAGATTGCTTCACGCATCAGATGCTTCACTTTACCCGGTGATGCTTTCTTCTCTAGTTTGATGAGAATCTTCTTGATAAACAGGTTTTGAATACGGTTGATCACAGGTGCCTGCGGCCCTAATACCCTACTGCCAAAGATAACACGAAGATGTTCGCCTAGTTTATGCGACGCTTTATTGACGATACGCTGATCCTTGTGCTTAATGGTAACATTGATAAGACGATAATAAGGCGGATATTTAAATAGTTGCCGTTCTTCGAGTTGAGCATTAAGGTGATTCAGAAAGTTATGGTTGATCACATCCAATATCAACGGATGCTGAGGATTGGATGTCTGCAGAATTACCAGACCCTGTTTATGCTTACGCCCTGCTCGTCCACTCACCTGCGTCATCAATTGGTAACTGCGCTCAAAGGCTCTGAAATCAGGATAGTTCAACATATTATCGGCATTTAATATCCCCACCACTCGTACATTATCAAAGTCGAGACCTTTGGAAATCATCTGCGTACCAATAAGAATTTGAATTTCGCCATTCTCAAACTTGCCAATCATTTTATCGTAGCCCGACTTGCTACGCGTGGTATCTAAATCCATCCGGGCCACCTTATAATCGGGAAAAAGTGCACTCATCTCTTCTTCAATCTTTTCTGTCCCAAAACCTCGGGTTTCAATAGCGGGACTATGGCAGGCCGGACATACCTGTGGCATTGGCATGCTATGATTACAGTAATGACAAACCAATTGATTCTGGTGCTTGTGGTAAGTCATGCTCACATCGCAATTGACACATTTTACAACATAAGCACATTGCCCACATTCGATAAAAGGACTGAAGCCACGGCGATTCTGAAACAAAATGACCTGCTCGCCATTATTCAATGCTTCCCCCATTTTTTCTAATAGCAAAGGAGTAAAGTGTGAGTTCATTTGTTTTTTACGCTTGGCCTCACGCACATCAACCGCTACAATCTCCGGCATCTTAATCCCTTCGTAACGCTGTAACAACTCTACTAAGGCATATTTTCCCTGCTGCGCATTGAAGTAGGATTCAACGGATGGCGTGGCTGTTCCCAACAAAGTTTTAGCACCAAATAATCTGGCTTGTACGATGGCTGCATCACGCGCATGATAACGGGGCGCCGGATCAAATTGTTTATAGGTATTTTCGTGCTCTTCATCTACGATGATTAGTCCGAGGTTAGTAAATGGTAAAAACACCGACGATCGCACACCAACAATCAATTGGTAGTTTTTCTGAGCTTGCAGGTTTTGCCATACTTCAACCCGTTCGGCATCGGCAAATTTACTGTGATAAATGCCCATGCGGTTGCCAAAATGACGTTGCAACCGAGACGTAATTTGTGTGGTCAGCGCAATTTCTGGCAGCAGATACAATACTTGCTTACCAAGCTTTAACTGCTCTTCAATCAGATGTATGTATATTTCTGTTTTACCACCTGAAGTAACACCATGTAACAAAGTCACATCGTGCGTTTCAAAACTCTCCTTGATCTCATCAAACGCTGTTTGTTGAACTTCACTCAAAGCATTAGCTTGAATAGTTGTTCGCTCTTCCAGATCAAGACGATCAACAGAGCGCACTTGCTCCATCAAAATATTCTTTTTACACAGCTCTTTTAATGTGGCTGGCGTAGCGTTCGCTTTTTTTAGCAATTCTGCCTTTGGGATACTTTGGTTGGTGATAGCTCCTGTTAAGCCTCCTACTAAAGAAAGTAAGGTCATTAGCAAGTCCTGCTGCTTGCGTGCACGAGCCAGCTTATCAAATATAGATTGTAATACCTCCTCCGATTGCGCGTCGGGGTGCAGGCATATTACTTTCTCGGTCTTTTCTTTATAACCCTCCTTAAGATGCTCATTGACAAAAACAGCATTGTATTCCAAGAGCTTTTTCAGAACGGGCAGGCAGTTTTTAAGACCACTCAATTGGTTGAGATCATTAATAGAACACACCTTTTTTGCAGCAATGATATCAAGAATCGAATTTTCACGATCTGATAGCAGCGACTCAGCCTCAAAATCTGCATTATAAATGATGCGGGTTTCACTTTCCATCTTCAAACCTGACGGAAGTGCCGCTTTATACACCTCACCCAATGTACATTGATAATAATCTGCCAGCCATTCCCAAAATTTTAACTGGTAAGGATTAACCACCGGCTTCTCGTCCAATACCGATACGATATCTTTCGTTTCATAGTCATCCGGCTTCCGCTGATGTATTTTATACACAATACCGGAATACATTTTCTTTTTACCAAAAGGCACGGCCACTCGCTTGCCAACTTCGGCCAGGTGTACCAAATCATCAGGCAAAGTATAGGTAAACAAACGCGGTAGAGGTACCGGCAATATTATATCGGCGAAATGCAGTTTTGAACTCATCAATTAATTTTCGATAAGCAAAGATACAATAGTTAATAAAATGAAGAGGGAAGAGTTGAGAGTGAAAAACTAAAAGTGAATAATTAAGAGTGAGGATGCTGATTTTTCTAATTGCCCCAGGTTCTTATCACAAATTATGAGCTTTTGCCTTGCAATTCAACCCTAAATGCCATTGCTCAATACTTGGGTCTTTAATTTAACTACTGCCTACTGTCTTTAAACTACCAAACTGTTATAACTTAGCACTCCTAAAGTAAATGTCGCATGAAACTTACTACTTTAATCGAAAATAAACAGGCCATTAAACAAATTAAATGTGAGCATGGTCTTTCTTTTTTACTGGAAACTCAAGGATTAAAAATTCTCTTTGACACAGGCCAGACTTCCAAATTCATTGATAATGCGACCAAATTAAACATTGACCTAGGCGAAGTAGATTATGTGATCATCAGTCACGGACATTATGATCATGCCGGTGGCTTACCTCATTTTCTGGAGATCAACTCCAAAGCTCATGTTTTTATTCATACAGCAGCCTTTAAGCAGAGGTTTTCGCGCTCATCGTCCATGGTTAAAGAGAATGGGATACCATGGCGAAACGACTTGAAGCAATACGCTCAACGAATTACACTTATCGATAAGGATGTAGAAATTGCGCCTGGCATACATATACTCACCCACATCAATACCATTGAGGATTATGAAACGACGAATCCTCGATTGGTATGCAAAGAAGGCGATCAGTACATACCTGATACCTTTGATGATGAAATAATTCTGGTGGCTATCGAAAATAACAAATCAATCGTTATTGCGGGTTGTGCACATACAGGCATTGTGAATATTCTTCATACAGTGACAGATAGACTGAAATGCAACACCATCCATCTATTGGCGGGTGGCCTTCACCTGATGGGCAAAAGTAAAGATGAAATCAAACACGTTATTGATGGTTTACAATTGTTTGATGTAGAAAAATTGGCCTTGAATCATTGTACGGGAGAAGAAGCGATGGAAGCATTAAGTGCCTTGTATCAGGATAAGGTCATGCACTTTGGTGCCGGTGCTCAAATTTCCTTTTAAATCAACAGTTGAAGACAACACAGAAACGCTAAATACAAGAGTAAATCCTTACGAATTTGACAGGAAAGTTGGACGCTAAGTGCATATTTTTATCCACTAATTATGCGATTTGCATTAATTTTCAGTTCCTATACGGAACAGTTTGTAGCAAATAGTGAAATTTGATAAACATCTATGAGGTCTAGTCATTTTAACCCTTAATTCGAATCTTCTATCAAAAAAATATACAAATTCAACAGGTTATAGAATCATTCTGTCAAAACTTTGAAAACAAGCTCCATACTGATAATTATATTTAATACCTTGCTTATTAAATATTTTAACCATGCTTGTAAAAACCTTTGGATCTGCAGTTAGCGGCATCGAGGCCTACACTGTAACAATTGAAGTTAATATTTCAAAAGGCATCAGATTTTTCTTAGTTGGCTTACCCGATAATGCGGTCAAAGAAAGCCACCAGCGAATTGACTCAGCCCTTAAAGTCAGCAACTACAAATGGCCAGGCCACAAAATTGTCATTAATATGGCTCCGGCTGATATTCGTAAAGAAGGTGCAGCATACGATTTACCGTTAGCGATCGGTATCCTGGCAGCATCACAGCAGATCGTTAATCATAAACTGGCAGACTATATAATGATGGGTGAACTATCCCTCGATGGCAGCTTACAACCCATTAAAGGTGTTCTGCCTATGGCGCTCAAAGCCAAAGAAGAAGGGTTTAAAGGATGCATCCTACCTATTCAAAATGCCCGTGAGGCTGCTGTTGTCAGTGATTTAGATATCTATGGATTTGAAAATATCACACAAGTCATTCGTTTTCTGGAAGATGAATGCGAGAGTCAGCCCGTTGAAGTTAATACAACCCAGGAATTTCAAAAAAGTGCTGAATTGGTTGATTTCGACTTTTCGGATGTGAAAGGTCAGGAGAGCGTTAAACGATCGATGGAGATAGCAGCGGCTGGCGGTCATAACCTGATTATGATTGGCCCTCCGGGTGCAGGAAAATCTATGTTAGCCAAACGACTCGCCAGTATTTTGCCACCGTTATCGCTTGATGAAGCGCTGGAAACAACAAAAATACATTCGGTAGCCGGAAAAACGGAAAACAACACTTCGCTCATCACCTTGCGTCCCTTCCGCAGCCCGCATCACACCATCAGTGACGT
>DIYS01000117.1 GCA_002429115.1 Saccharicrinis sp. UBA6048
GTTTTTTGGGAGATGGTCAAATTAATTAACTAACCATGACCATAACCTTTTTAAACCATAGCATGCGATACTCGACTTACCTTTCTTCTTTTTCTTAGGAGTTGTAGTGATCAGCCTATAGGTGGCTATTATCTACTGTGCATAAAACCGATGAGGGTTGGGAGCGTTGTTTGATGTATAATTAAGCAACAAATTGGATGATATGATCGTAAGGGTCGATGATTCACTTAATGGACGTTGAAGCTTGAAGAAAAGTTGGTAGAAAATGTATGTGTTTTAATTTATGAGTTAGCAGTAATATGATGAAGTACATAATTCCCATATTAATATTTCCCTTTTTACTCGTGTCATGTTCACAGGTTGAAAGTATTAAAATAGATTTTTATCCAGCTTTTATTGTAAACAGCTCTTTGAAAATTACTTCTGATAGTATTGAATTGTCAGTCACAGACTTGAACTTTAAAGAAACAAGGGCTACTAATAAATCTGACTATAAAACGATTATTAGGTTTTTAAAACAATATGATTTTACACTATTAAATGAAGAAGACATACCACCAGAAGACGGAATAACTGTTAGTGTTTCCGTATCCAAGAATAATATAAATCAAGAATTTGATTTCGCATCACCAACAAAAGGAACAAACGACAATGAACTAGGCCAATTATTGTTATCTATTTCAGAAAGACATTTCAAAAGTCAAACATCTTTAAACTATTTATCCTGTTTAAGCGAATATTTTTCTTTTTCGCTTAACTATCAATGTGACAGTTGTGAAACGTATAGTTACTCAAACATATATTTGGCTAATGAAGGTAAAATTGTTACGCTAGACGATGAAAAAACACAAATAGACGTTTATCTAATTTGTGATGAAATGCCAGAATTTCCAGGAGGTATAGATGCATTAAGAAAATATATAGTTGAATCCACACAGAATTGTGCGATTACACAGTCCTATACCAAAGAAAAAATTTATGTGTCATTTATAATATTAAAGAATGGTAGACTAGAAAAAATTGAAATTATCCGAAATGATAACTCCAAAATAGAAAAAGAAATTATTAGAATCTTTGAAACAATGCCAACATGGAATCCAGGAAAAATTAAAGGTAAGCCTGTTAATGTTGAGTATGTGATTCCAATAGAAATGAAATTATAAATACTACTGCTACAATAGATAATAAAGCATTGTTGAGTTCGGCTCATTTTGGTAGTGCAGATTCAGTAGTTCGGTGGTACGGATTACAAATCCGCACCAGCGGGGGGATAATGATTAATTTTTTTTGAAACTAACGAAATAAATAGAATGAAATATTTTATCTTATTAGTGGTAATGATTTTTGTTTCATGCAATAAACCTTCACCAAAAGAATATAAAGAAAGAATAAATTATATCGTGACTTCTGCCACTGAAGAAGGTACAAAAGTTAGTAAAGAGTTTGCTCAGATATTGAGAAGCTTTTATTATACAGAGACAATACCAAATTTAAAGGAAATTGAAAATTTCAAGAAAAACCTGAATTATTCAAATCGATTAAACCAAATTGCTTTAGCAAAATTAAAGTTGGAAAATAATTATAGTGATATGTTCCCAATTGTAGATTGCTATATTTCATACTTAAAGGAATGTGATAAATCAGATAAATTACATTATAAATTTGTTGAATTAGTTGAAAAAGATGTCCCTTATGATTCAATTATGTCTTTTTTAGTAGACAGTTTACACCCTCAACTTAAACGGCAGGAGATATTACAAAAGGAATTAATGGAAATCACGACCGCGTTCGATAATAGATATTTCAAAAAATAATGTGTTATAATGACTAATAAAGCATAAGTAAGCCTACTATTTTAGCATGGTTTGTAGCTTCGACAAACATCGCCAAATCGTTTTTTTAGCTTTTAAATGAAAGGATAAATACAACATTCAACTCCTTACACATAGAAAGAATCATGTGGTGTATTTAAGAAATAAACTCTGCGTCTCAGTGTCTTTGAGTTAAAATTTTAAAACCGATAATGTACTTCATCTTCTCTCTTTAAGCCAAAATCATTCGCTCTCAGTTCTTATTTCCTGTTAATTCAGCTATTTTTATCAGCTAATATTAAAACGCATGCGATGTTATTAGGGGGAACAATACTGAATGTTATTACGGTTGCCGTTGGCAGTACAATAGGCTTATACCTTGGAAACCGCATACCCGATAAAATAACTAAAATAGTATTTCAGGCTTTGGGCTTATTTACCATCGTTATTGGTGTAAATATGGCGCTTAAGGGGCAAATGATTCTGGCAATTATATTTAGTCTCTTGATTGGGTCTATTGTAGGTGAGGTGGTTAATGTGGAGTCGAAGATTGAAAAGTTCTCCGCCTGGTTGAAGGCAAAGATCAAAATGAACAATCCCAAATTCTCAGAGGGATTGCTAACTGCTTTTTTGTTGTTCTGCATTGGCTCAATGACCATACTTGGCGCGATAGATGAAGGCATGGGCAATGGCTCTGAAATATTAATGACCAAAGCGATTATGGATGGATTCTCGTCGATCGCACTGGCAGCAGTATTTGGCTTGGGTGTTGCTTTATCGGTCGTTCCCTTATTAATTTTCCAGGGAGGATTAACCTTGCTTGCCTATTTTGTTGGTGATTTTGTACCCGATATAGTCATCAATGAATTAACGGCAGTGGGTGGTATCTTACTTCTGGGACTAGGGATTAATATATTAGAAATTAAAAAAATACGAATTATGAATATGCTGCCATCACTATTGGTAATAGTAGTGTTGGTGTGGATGATTTCTATTTTTAATTTAGATCAACTATAAAAGACACAAGGTTGTGGAAACAAATACAAAGACTTTATTAATAAAGATGTTTGAAGAGTGGTCTGGCGAAGAAGCCCGCTCATGGGTGATGTTACCACCTTCAGGATCGTATCGCGAATATTACCGGATTGCTGGACGCACTAAATCGGCCATGGGTGTTTATAACGCCGATCAAAAGGAAAATGATGCTTTTTTATCATTCTCCGATCATTTTAAGAGTAAAAACCTGCCTGTGCCTGAAATATACAAGCGTGATGATCAGGCTTGTATTTATTTACAGGAAGATTTGGGTGATGTCACGCTCTATAGTTTTCTGCAAGGTGTACGAAAAGACAAAGATTTTCCGGAGGAGTTGCTGATTTTTTATCGCTTAACCATTAGTCGTTTGGTTGAGTTTCAGATTAAGGGTGGCGATGGTTTGGATTTTAACAAATGCTACCCACGACAGGCATTTGATCGCCAGTCGATGCTATGGGATTTGCACTACTTTAAATACTATTTCCTGAAACTGGCACGTGTTCCTTTCGACGAGCAGGCCCTTGAAGATGATTATCATCGTTTGATTGACTTTTTGCTTGAGGTGGATCATGATTACTTCCTGTATCGTGATTTTCAGTCGCGCAATATAATGGTGGTGGATGACGAACCTTATTTTATCGACTACCAGGGTGGAAGAAAAGGGGCCTTGCAATATGATCTGGCTTCGCTTTTATATGATGCTAAAGCTGACATTCCGGAAGAGGTACGCATTCAGTTATTGAATTTCTACATGCAGGAGCTGAAAAAGTTTAAAGCGGTTGATGAGCACGATTTTAAGGTGCATTACTATGGTTATGTTCTAATTCGTATTATGCAGGCGATGGGTGCTTATGGTTTCAGAGGCTTCTACGAAAAGAAAGAGCATTTCCTGAAAAGCATTCCCTTTGCCATTGACAATCTGCAATTATTACTTAAAAATATAGACTTTAGAATTGAACTACCGGCATTGTTTGATGTTCTAAAAAAGATTACTGAGTCGGAGGATTTAAAAACGATTGGTCAGGCTAATGAAACCCTGACTGTATCTATCTCCAGTTTTTCTTACAAAAGAGGTATACCGGTTGATGTATCTGGAAATGGTGGCGGTTTTGTATTTGATTGCCGCGCCATTCATAATCCGGGCAGGTATCCCGAATACAAAGATAAGACCGGTAAAGATAAAGAGGTGATCGCCTTTTTTGCTAAAGAGCCGGAGATGGAAGCCTTTTTGAAAGATGTGTATTCGATGGTAGATAAATCGGTTGAGAAATACATATCAAGAGGATTTAACAATTTGATGGTGAACTTTGGCTGCACCGGGGGGCAACATCGATCTGTGTTTAGTGCAGAGAAATTGGCGAACCACCTTCGACATAAGTATAAACTAAATATTGTGCTAAAGCATGTAGAGCAAGATATGAAGAAGAGATAAGATTGGCATGGGAAAGAAAAAGTGTAAAGATCCGGAGAAATTAAACAATCCCGTTGTGAAAGATACCCATGAGTATGTTTGCAAGAAATGCGGTATTGGTGCAAAGAAGGAAAGTAAGCTCTGTAAACCTGAAAAAATTAAGAAGAAGTGAACGGGATGATTTTTGCCGCCGGATTGGGAACGCGGCTGAAGCCAATAACGGATTCTGTACCCAAAGCATTGGCTCCTTTAAATGGAAAACCATTGTTGTGGCATGCGATAAAAAGCATGGAGCGTGCAAATATCGAACGCATCGTGGTGAATGTGCATCATTTTTCGGACTTAGTAATTAATTACCTGAAGTTGCAAGAGTGGAATACAGAAGTACTTATCTCTGATGAATCCGACTGTTTGTTAGAGACGGGTGGAGGGCTGCTCAAAGCACAATCTTTATTTATTCCAAACAAGCCGGTTTTGGTAAAAAATGTAGATATAGTTACATCTACAAATATAGAAAGTTTCATACATTCGCATCAGAAAGAGAAAAATCATGCAACATTGATGGTTAAGAAACGTAGTACCTCTCGGTATTTACTATTTGATAATCAAAATAATTTGTGTGGCTGGAAGAATATTAAGACGAATGAGCTTATCAGAACCAATGAATTGGAGGAGTTCAAGAGTTTAGCTTTCAGTGGAATGCATATTATCGAGCCAGAGTTATTGGCGCAAATGGGCGAGGTGAGACCTTTTTCAATTATCAAAGCTTACCTTGAGCTGGCAAATAAGTGCCAGATTAAAGCCTATGTAACGCCCGCTGATGACATTTGGTTAGATGTAGGAACCGTAGAAAAATTAAGAGAAGCAGAATATTATTTTAAATCAGGGAAAATTTTATAACTAATGAATGAAATTCAGAGTGGAACGGGCCGGCGAAGACTCGGTGATCCGTTTCAGAAATTTATCAAATTCTTTACAAGTGGTAGTGCGCTGCTAATGATGGCTACAGGAATTGCTGTTGTATGGGCGAATGTTGACCACGATAGTTACCATCATTTTTGGCACAGTCCGTTTGGAATTTCAACAGAACTATTTAATGTTGAAATGGGGCTAATGCACTGGATCAATGATGGATTAATGGCGATATTCTTTTTTGTTGTTGGTCTTGAAATAAAGCGTGAATTCCTCGCAGGAGAATTGAGCTCATTTAAACAAGCGTCATTACCGATATTTGCTGCCATTGGTGGTATGGTTATTCCTATCATCTTATATGTGAGCTTTGGTTTCGAAGGTATGGCGTCCAAGGGTTGGGGTATTCCAATGGCCACCGATATTGCATTTTCATTAGGTATTCTTTCGCTTTTGGGAAAAAGAGTACCATTGGCACTTAAAGTGTTTTTAACGGCCTTGGCTATTGTTGACGACCTGGGTGCAGTTTTAGTAATTGCATTGTTTTATGGCGGCGACCTGAACTGGACCTATTTACTGATTGCCGGTGTGTTGTTGATAATCCTTACTATTGCCAACCTTCGTAATGTTCAGGATCTAAAGATCTATACCTTCTTAGGTTTTATTATATGGTATTTATTCTTGCAATCAGGTGTCGATGGTCCTGGTTCCGGATTGCATGCCACCATTGCCGGTGTGTTGATTGCATTTACCATTCCAGCTCGACCAAAGGTGCAAATCAATGAATTTTTAGCACGTATTAAGTCTGGTTTAACGCGTTTCGACTCGGTTCCGAAGAGTGAAAATAAACGTGTATTAACCGATGATCAGCTTTATGCTATTAATGATGTGGAATATAGTGTGAAGAAAGTTCAGAGCCCATTGCAGTATATCGAGCATCAGTTTCATGGTTTTATCAGTTTGTTTGTATTACCATTATTTGCTTTGGCCAATGCAGGTGTAACCATCATTCATCATGGTGAAGGAAGTGGAGAGGTATTTACGGTATTGTCATTTGCGATTGCCTTTAGCCTTGTTCTAGGAAAAGGAATTGGTATTACCATCTTTTCATGGTTGGCAGTACGGTTGGGTATTGCGGTTAAACCAAGAAAATCATCTTGGTTGTCATTCTTAGGATTAGCATTTTTAGGAGGTATTGGATTTACTATGTCAATCTTTATTGCCAGTCTTGGATTTAAAGCCGATGCCGACTTATTGAACCAGGCTAAGATTGGTATTTTTGTAGGTTCGATCATAGCTGGATTAGCTGGATTCTACTTGTTGAAGTATTCCTTACGTAAGGATGAAGAAAGACATCCGGTGACTACCAAGTAATGATATTAGAAGAAAAATCTATCAATTATAAAGGAGTGTCGTACGATGCTCCTTTTTTTATACCTCTATTTTAAACCCTGATTAACTGTGCTTGGTAAATTTGCAATGACGTTATGCGTTGGATATTAATGGTTACCAGCCCCAAAGTGGGCGTTGCTTCATAGTGCATATTCCGCTGAAAGCGG
>DIYS01000249.1 GCA_002429115.1 Saccharicrinis sp. UBA6048
AACCGTCACCCGGAGAACCTTACGTTATATCCACAGAAATATGATGTCATCTAGTATTATATATATATCCAAAACAGAAATAATATAGTTGGATAATACCAAAAAAGCGCACCCTAAGGCACGCTTTTTATATTATAAGTCAATCGAAATTTATTCAACCAACGAAACTTCTTTGATAACCTCACCACCACGAACGATTGCTTTTTCGTTCATAGGGATTAAGTGATGGTGACGCTCTGGTAGTGACTTTTTCAAACCAGCCACCACATTTTCCATTTTCACAATAGGCTTCACTTGCAAGTAACCACCCAAAACAATCATGTTGAAAGTTTTAACAGCATGCATACGAGCTGCCTCATCTGTTGCATCTACACGATAGATGTTAATATCAGTACGCTCCGGATGACGAGTAATACCATTACCATCATAAATTAAGGTACCACCTGGCTTCACGTCTTTCTCAAACTTATCCATTGACTGCTGGTTAAGAATGATCGCAGTATCATATTCGTGTAAGATTGGTGAACTGATACGGTCTTCGCTCAAAATAACAGTCACGTTAGCTGTACCACCACGCATTTCTGGTCCGTAAGCTGGCATCCATGACACTTCCATATCTTGCATAACACCTGAGTAAGCCAAAATCTTACCCATTGAAAGTACGCCCTGTCCACCAAATCCGGCTATAATTATTTCTTCTTTCATTTTTTCAATTTTAAAAGATTAAACCGAACTACTCGTCCTTGATGTCACCAAGAGGGTAGTAAGGGAACATGTTTTCTTCCATCCATTCATTGGCTTTAACTGGTGTCATTTTCCAACCAGAGTTACAGTTTGACACAACCTCAACCAATGAAGTACCCTTATTAGCCAACTGATTTTCGAAAGCCTTACGCAATGCCTTCTTTGTTTTACGCACGTTACCAGCTGTATGAACGGACTGGCGAGTCACGTAACAAGTACCTGGTAATTGAGCCAGGATTTCAGAAATTTTGATTGGCTCACCATCATGGCTTACGTCACGTCCGTGAGGACATGTTGAAGCAGCCATACCTGGCAGAGTTGTTGGTGCCATCTGTCCACCTGTCATACCGTAAATACCATTGTTAATGAAAACCATTACAATGTTTTCGCCACGGTTACAAGCATGAATCGTTTCAGCTGTACCAATGGCCGCCAAGTCACCATCTCCCTGGTAAGAGAATACGCTCTTTTCCGGCATTAAACGCTTAACTGCTGTAGCCAATGCTGGTGCACGACCGTGAGCAGCCTGCTGCCAGTCAATCTCTAAAAAGTTATATGCTAGTACGGAACAACCTACCGGTGCAATACCAATGGTTGAATCCTGAATACCCATTTCTTCTATTACCTCAGCAATCAGCTTATGAACTGTACCATGGCCACAACCTGGACAGTAGCTTAAATCGTTATCAGAAAGAACTTCAGTCCTTTTATAAGTAACGTTCTCAGGTTTTATAATTGTATTAATATCTGACATCGCTTAACCTCCTATTAATTTTTGTTCAAGAGCTTCTACAACTTCACCTGGTGAATGCACTGAACCACCAAAACGACCAAAATGCTCAACTGGTACTTTTCCATTAACAGCCAGTTTCACATCTTCCACCATCTGACCGGCACTCATCTCAACAGATAAAATACCTTTTACCTTTTCAGCATATTTCTGAATTGGATCAACAGGGAATGGATACAATGTGATTGGGCGAAGCATACCCACCTTGATCCCTTTCTCACGTGCTATCTCAACTGATTTTTGACAGATACGTGCACTTGAACCATAAGCTACAATCAGGTATTCTGCATCATCACACATTGTTTCTTCAAACAGCACTTCATTCTCCTCAACCGCCTTGTACTTAGCCTGTAGCTTGTGGTTGAATGCTTCCTGAACTGATGCTTCTAACTGTACAGAAGTAATGATGTTTTTAGCACGATCTTTTTTCTTACCAGTGGTTGCCCAAGGGTAGTTTTCCTCAATGTGCTCCATTGTCCAGCGAGGCTTAAACTCTTTAAGCTCTACTTTTTCCATCATCTGGCCAATAACACCATCCGACAAGATCATCACCGGATTACGATATTTAAACGCCAGATCAAAAGCCGTTTCAACAAAGTCAGCCATTTCCTGTACTGAAGCCGGTGCTAACGTAATTAACTTGTAATCACCATGACCACCACCTTTTACAGTTTGAAAATAATCCGACTGAGCTGGTTGAATTGTTCCTAAACCAGGTCCTCCTCGTACAACGTTTACTACAACGCAAGGTAGCTCTGCTCCAGCAAGGTATGTAATACCCTCCTGCATCAAACTCATACCCGGACTTGAAGAAGAAGTCATAACACGCTTACCACATCCGGCACCACCATATACCATGTTAATAGATGCGATTTCACTTTCTGCCTGCAATACAACCATCCCGGTTGTTTTCCATGGCTGCTCGGCCATGAGGGTTTCCATTACTTCCGACTGAGGAGTAATAGGATAACCAAAGTAACCATCCACACCTGCGCGGATAGCAGCTTCAGCAATCGCCTCATTACCTTTCATTAATTTTAATTCTCTCATGTGTGACTAAATTTCCTTTATGAGTTTTACATTAAGCAGTAGCACCTGCCTTAGCGCGATAAACAGTAATACATGTATCGGGACAGATAATCCCGCAATTAGAACAACCGATACAGACATCAGGATTTGCCATATAGGCGTAATGATACCCTTTGCCGTTAACTTCGGCCGCTAATTCAATTACCTTTGTGGGACAAACAGTTGTACAAACACCGCAGCCTTTGCACCTTACTGTATCTACCACAATTGCACCTTTTGCTTTTGCCATATTATTGAGTCTTTAATAGATATTACAAATTTAAACTTAAGCCTTCAATTTACACATGACCAGTGTCAGTATTAACCTGTCATATAGTTATATAGACAGGTTATAAATTATTACAACAACTTAAGCATTATGGGCATTAAAAGCCTCCAAACGTGCTTTCAGATCGTCAAATCGTTCTTTACCCGTTTGCGATACACACGCTCTTAAGCTCTCTTGCTTACTACCGGTTTTACCAAGTGTAATAGCACTGATTCCGTAGTATAATAATTTCTCAAGCAACTCGCCACCTTTCAAATCTTTATAAGAAACTGTAAAGTAGAAACCATCAGCCAGAGGCTCGTCAATATCTTTGTCGTAAGTCAGATTAAAACCATTCGCCAGGAACAAATCTTTCATCACTTTACCACGCTCTTTATAATCTTCAACTTCTTTTAGGAAATTAAAGTCTCCGTCGTTAGCTGCTTTCAACATCGCTGCCAAAGCATATTGAGCTGAATGACAAGTTCCTGATGACAATGCATACAACACACGTGTTACCAATACCAAACCGTACTTATCTACACCAAATCGCTCTTGCAGATTTTCGTATTTACGGTGGTACAACTTGTCAGACATACACGTTAAACTAATGCGCTGTCCGGCATAGCTAAATGCTTTTGAGCTGGAAATCAGCAATACATAATTGTCAGTATAGTGACCAACTGACACTTGGTATGGCGCTTCAAATGGCTTTGATAAATCGTTGCGGAAATCCATTGCAAAATACGCCAGGTCTTCCAAAACAACCACATCGTACTTAGTTGCCAATTCACCTATGATTCTCAGTTCAGATTCAGTGAAGCATACCCATGTTGGGTTATTAGGGTTTGAATAAACAACAGAGTTAATCTTACCAGTCTTGAAATACGATTCCAACTTCTCACGAAGTGCTTCGCCACGGTAGTTATAAACATCAAACGATTCGTATTTATAACCTAAAACATCCAGTTGCTGCTTTTGAACCGGAAAACCAGGATCGATAAATAATAATGTATCTTTTTCCTTATCTAACTGACCACAAACTAAAAAGTTAGCGTATGACCCCTGCATAGAACCAACAGTTGGCACACAGCACTCTTCTGGAATATCAAGGTTTAGAAAAGCCTTAACAAAACGGCTTGCTTCATACTTTAATGATTTAATACCTTCAAGCATTGGGTACTTTGAAGCCACTCCACTTTTTAGAGCTTCTATCTCTGCATTAGTAGCTACTTCTGATGGATCAAGGCCTGGAACACCCATTTCCATTCTGATAAACTTTTCGCCACTTTCTTCTTCAATATCGTTTACAATTGAAACAATCTCACGGATTGTTGCATTATTCAAATCACCTATTTGGTACTTCGCCAGAACCTTATCTACGATCTGCGCATCAATTGGTGTACTATTCTTTACTTGCATGTGTTTTTCTTTCTTGGAATCAAATACCTAATTATTCGAAACAAAAAGGGTGGTACAAAGCACCACCCAATATATAATATCTTAATATCCAAACTCGTTGACGAGTCGGCTAATCCAGTTACTTACGCGTACATCAGTTTTATCAGCTTCGTTGTCTTCATCAACCGGCAAACCTAAAAACTGACCATCTCTTACCCCTTCTGACTCTTCATAAGTATAACCTTCGACCGGGCAAAAACCTACAACTTCAGCTTCAGTTTTTTCTAAACGGTCGTATAACCATCCTAAAGCATCAACAAAGTGCTGAGGGTACTGAACATGATCGCCCAAACCATACATAGCCACTTTCTTGCCACTCCAGTTAATATCTCCAAATCCTGTAAGGAAATTATCCCAATCAGTATCTTTATGTTCCGAGTCCCAATTGGTTTTACCAATGGTAGATACTCCAAATATTAACTTATCAAATCGATTTAATTCAGAAGCTTCGTAATTTTTAACCGGGATCAGTTCAACTTTATCTGTACCGAGCTTACTTTCAATCAAGCGAGCTACCTTACCAACACTTCCTAATTCAGGACCATAAAAAAGACCAACTCTAGACATAATTAATGTTTTTTTTGAAATTACTACAATATTCAAATATGCCCTTTTTAACCGACATATGCAACCGCTATGTTATCGCTTAGCAGCCTTACCACTTGCAATGGCAAGCAATACGCCCAATACGATTCCTAACAGAGCTGCAAAAAGCACACGATATTCCGCCGGCATTAAAAAAGTAATGGTATGAGCAGGAATCCAGAAAAACGGGATCGTCTTTTTAAAGACAAAATTCCACTGCATTCCCCAGTCCATTTCTTTCATTATTGTTCCAAATTGAATTGGCTTTAACAGGCACATCATTTTACCGCCATTGGCCATGATGTGTGTATCTGTAATACGATGCAAAGTCATCATTACCGGCGCATAGATAAGGTTCATGGTTGCACTTATTGAAAATGCCACTAACAGCTTAGACGCTGAGAATGGTTCTTTCATGGCCTGCATGGCTCCGTTCAGTCCCATTTTATCAAGGAAGATTGGAACACCAGTAGCAAACACTACAAATGCCAGCTTAATTGTCAATCCTAGTAATCCCCAGATAATTGCTCTTGGAATAACCCCAAAACCATCTGCAGAATATTTTCCGGTTCTGATTCGTAAGCCTATTACTTCACCTAAAGTTGCCAATATGGCAAACTTCAAGAAACTCATCACCATCGGATGGTTTAAGTTGAATGATTCATACCAGTTAAAAACCGGTTCACTCAAAAAGAAAGGCAAGAAGCATACTACTACTGCTCCTAAAAATAAAATATCATTAATCGTTTTCTTACCCATGACTGTGTTTTCATCATTACTTTAAACGCCTTTAAATTACAATCAGATCATCCTACTCAAACTCACCTTGTCTCAACAAACTTTACAAGATAAGCCACTTATGCTCGTTACAATTTATTAGGCAGCACAAAAATAAAAGCTTTTTAATTTTTTATACTATCTGCGATACTGATATTAATCAAGTTTAATGCATTATTTCTTTAAATAGAGAGAATATGTAGATTTCACAGACTACATTTTTCACCTCAAACTCTTTATTAAGGATTTTTTTCTCTATTTAAAATAGCCCAATAAAAAAGCCGGCCTCCATAAGAAGAGCCGACCTTTTCATCATTATCAATACACAAACAGTTACTTCTCAATCCGTATACGGGCATCAACGGCAACAATCTTTTCACCTTCTCCCAATAACGGATTTATATCCATTTCTTTAATCTCAGGTGCGTGGCAAAGCATATTTGATAATCGAACAACAATCTCTGCGTATTTGTTCTCATCAATACCCTTCTGACCTCTTACACCTTCTATAATTTTATAACTTTTCAGACCGCGAATCATTTCCAATGCTTCTCCCTGGTTTAAAGGAGCCAAACCAGAACTCACATCTTTCAACACTTCAATAAAGATACCACCCATTCCGCACAATACCATATGTCCAAAACCTGGCTCATAGGTTGCACCAACGAACAATTCCTTACCGCTTAACATTGGCTGAAGCATAACGCCTGTTGCATCGTCAATCTTCATCATGCGCTCAAACTCCGACTTAAGCTGTTCATCTGAATCTACATTCAGAACAACACCGCCTACATCCGACTTATGAACAGGCCCTACCACCTTCATCACTACCGGATAATCAACTTCTTTAATTGCTGCTAATAAATCCTCAGCTTTATCGCTAACAAATTCCTTCACACGAGGAACGCCAGCTGCATCCAATAACTCCTGTACAACTTCAGGCGCTACATAACCATCAGCCTGAGCATCAATAATACGACGTACTGCCGCAACATCAACACCATCATTATCAGCTTCAGCAACAACAGGCTTTGGTGTATTAAACACTTTAGTTACAGCATTACCGAACAATACTTCATCCGGGAAGTTAACATTACCCATATTGATGAACATTTCAATATCATCCTTCACATTCACTACAGAAGGAAGAATTGGGTAAATAGGCTTCTTACACTCACGTATTTTTTGATCCAGTACTTTATAAACTTCTTCGTTACTGAAAAGACCCGGACTTCCGAATACAACTGCCATAGCATCGATGTGCTCAAAGTCATTCTCACAAGCATCAATGATATCACCTAACTGCTCTGCAGTACCTGTCGCCAGGAAGTCAATTGGGTTAGCCACACTCGATCCTGGGAATAACTTCTCTAATAAAGCATCAGCTTTTGGTCCTTCGATAGCAGGAACCTCAAGTCCACCATTAGACAATGCATCCGTTAACATTACTGCCGGCCCTCCAGCGTGTGTTATAATTGCTACATTTTTACCTTTCAATTCTTCAACCATGAAAACAGCAGCAACATTTGCTAACTCTTCACGGCCATAACAACGAACAATACCTGCTTTTTTAAACAAGGCATCCACAGCTAAATCACTACTTGCCAAAGCACCTGTATGACTAGAAGCCGCACGGCTACCGGCATCAGAACTTCCTGCTTTAATTGCAGCAATCTTACAACCTTTATTAATTAATGAAGACGCGTGCTTCAACAGCTTTTGAGGATTATTCACACTCTCTAAGTACAGCAACTTAATTTTAGAGCTTTGTCCTTCCACATAGGTATTATCCATGTATTCCAACACTTCCTCAACACCAGTCTGAGCACTGTTACCTACCGAATAAACACTATTAAATTTAAGACCTTTTGCAACACCAGCCTCAATGATAAACACGGCTGTTGCACCTGAACCAGAGATAAAATCAGCGCCCATTGGCTCCAATGCAGGAATAGGCGTAGTAAATACACTACTGTGATTTGTTGTCAGCACACCAACACAGTTAGGACCGATCAAACATCCACCAACCTCATTAATAGTATCAACAATCTGATGCTCTAACTGAGCGCCTTCTTCGTTCTCTTCACTAAAACCAGCAGATATAATAATAAAAGCTTTTGTTCCTTTTTGCTTGGCCAGTACTTCAACCGTTTGCGGGCAAAATTTAGCGGCAATTGCCAAAACTGCTAAATCAACATTCTCAGGTAAATCAGCTACATCTCTATAAGACTTGATACCCTGAACCTCATCACTCTTCAGGTTGGTAACATATAAATCACCTTTAAAGTTACCATCTACAATATTTTTAAGAATCTTACCGCCTGGCTTCATCACATCATCAGAAGCACCTACTACGACGATACTTTTAGGATTCAGTAATTGTTCGTTTATCATCTGTTTAATGTTTTGTTCATTCTACCTTCACAAGCTAATTTGAATGCAAATCATGCGCAAACATGATTTAAATCATAAGTTATCAAAACCCCTGTATTCAAAAGGGATAACAACACTTGACAACTCATTCAAATAACTTTTGGTAACAATTTATTACCAGCGCAAAAATACATGAATGATTCAACATTCAAAGAAGTACTAAACGTTTTTTTCTTATTTTTACGCAATCTAAAAAGGGTACTATGTCAATCAATAAAGTAGCAGATCTCATTAATAAAGATACACTTACAGAAAGTGAACTAAGCTATTTAATAGCTTTAGAGGGGACAGAAAGAGATGATTTCTTAAAGGCAACCGGCAATAAATACATCGGTTCGCTTGGAAAAAAAGTGTATTTCAGAGGTTTGGTTGAGTTTTCAAACTACTGTACAAAAGATTGCTATTATTGCGGCATTCGCAAAAGCAATACCCATTCCGAACGATATGACATTGACGATCAGGCAATCATTGATGCTGCTAAGTTTGCACATGAACACAAATACGGATCATTAGTACTTCAATCAGGAGAGCGAAGCGACTTAGCTTTCACTCAACGCATTACCAAACTCCTTAAAGAGATTAAAGCAGTAACTAACAATGAATTAGGCATCACCATCTCTTTGGGCGAGCAAAGTGAAGATGTTTACAGAGAGTGGTTTGAGGCCGGAGCCCATCGTTACCTCTTACGAATTGAAAGCTCAAACGAGGATTTATATTATAAAATCCATCCAAAAGACCTTAAGCACGATTTTGAAACGCGCATCAACTGTCTTAAAACTCTTCAGAAAATTGGCTATCAAACAGGAACAGGTGTCATGGTAGGCTTACCGGGTCAGACCTATGAAGATCTTGCTAACGATTTGTTATTCTTCAAAGAGATGAACATCGACATGGTGGGTATGGGACCCTTTATCGAGCACACCGAAACACCTCTTTATGAATACAAAGATGAACTTTGGTCTTTACAACGCCGATTTGATGTAACCCTGAATATGATTGCTTCTTTGCGCCTGCTTATGCCGGATATAAACATTGCGGCCGCAACTGCCCTGCAGGCCATCGACCCAATGGGACGAGAAAAAGCACTTCGTTATGGAGCCAATGTGATCATGCCAAATATTACACCGACAGAGCACCGAAAAGACTATACGCTTTATGAGAATAAGCCATGTACAGATGAAGGTGCTGATGAGTGTTCCAACTGCCTAAGTATCCGTGTTGAAATGGCAGGTCGTGAGATTGGCTATGGTGAATGGGGCGATTCTCAACATTTCTTTAACAGGCAAGAAAAGGACGACTAAGATCCACAGCAATCACATTTTAAAGTTCAACCACGTTGTGGTTGTTATAAGTTGATGTTAATTGATGCCCCTGCACTATGTACAGGGTTATTCATATCTAATCCTTTCAGGATGAATTCAAAATCAACGAAGATAAATCTTGGGAATTCTATATTTCTTAAATCGAATCCTACAGGGAGTTTACTTTAATTGAGAATTACCCTGGACTAAGATTTTTTTATTCCAAAACCAGGGTCAATATTTAATAGTTTAACAACGATAAAACTTGGTATGGTACACAGCATGACCCAAATAAAGAATTGCTGGTAGCCAATCATTTCCTGTATCCAACCCGAAACCATACCGGGCAACATCATTCCAGCCGCCATAAGTCCGGTACAAAAAGCAAAGTGAGCGGTTTTGTGCTCACCTTCGGAAACATAAATCTGATAGAGCATAAAAGCGGTGAAACCAAAGCCATAACCAAATTGCTCAATTGCTACTGCCACACAGATCAATTCAAAGGATTCTGGCTGTACAAATGATAAATACACATAAACCAGGTTTGGCAAGTTGATTGCAAACACCATTGGCCACAGCCAAAATTTCAATCCCCGCATTGATACCAGATAACCTCCCAACACCCCGCCAATCAACAACGCAATAACACCAACCGTACCATAAACAATTCCCACATCACTCGTGCTTAGACCTAATCCTCCTATACTCTGATCATCTAAAAGAAAGGGGGATGCCATTTTTACCAGTTGAGATTCTCCCAAACGGTAAGAAAATAGCATGCCTATTATCAGCCAAATATCCTTTTTGCGGAAAAAAGAGCTGATCGTTTTTCCAAAATCGCTCATGATTTCACTAAAAGATTTGACGAGTTTATCTTTATCCTCAGCAGGGAAAGGTAGCACCAGCTTATGATAGATACTTATAATAATAAACATGGCTGTAATCAGGTAAAAAATCAGTGACCAGGCCATTGGAACGCTCATTGACTCCTTGCCAAGAAGTGTTAACAACCAATACTCAAACCTTCCCGGATCATTTACTCCAATCAAAGTCATCTCCTCTAACACACCAGCCACATAAACAAGTAAGCCTTGACCGGTAATCATGGCAATCCGGTAAAATACACTGCGTACGCCAACAAAAAAGGCCTGCTGGTTTTCGCTCAAGCCATACATATAAAAACCATCGGCCGCAATATCATGTGTTGCAGAACTGAAAGCCAACAACCAAAAGAATGCCAAAGTGGACTGAAAGAAAAACGTAGCGGGTATTGTAAAAGCCACACCTGCCAATCCGGCCCCAATAAGCAATTGCATAGTCACTATCCACCAGCGCTTACTTCTCAGCACATCAACAAAGGGACTCCAGAATGGCTTAATGACCCAAGGCAGATATAACCATGATGTGTATAAAGCAATATCTGTATTTGATATTTCCAGTCGCTTGTACATAATGACCGACAAGGTCATAACCACAACATATGGCAGCCCTTCGGCAAAATAAAGTGATGGTATCCAAGCCCATGGCGATCTTTGTTTCATACGATATTTTATAATTTGTTTTGGGTTTTGGGTTCTGGGTTCTGGGTTCTGGGTTTCTTCAATTCCACAATTCGACAGTTCGACAAATTAGCAAATTACCAGATCAACAGTTCAACAAATAAACTCTAAACTCCAAACCTAATATTTCTTCTTCAATTCTGCCCCTCTAAAGTAATGATCTAATATGGACTTATAATCATAGCCTTGAGCGCCCATAACAGCTGCACCTATCTGACAGAGACCAACACCGTGTCCCCATCCTGCGCCATGCAAAGTAAATCTTAGCTCACCTTCAACTTCTCTCTTATCAATAATAAATGCTGAACTATACAAATGTGATTTCGAAAGACTTTTTCTGATTTCCAGCTCTTTACCAATCACCAGCGTTTTCTTTTCACCTATTATCTTTAGCTTAATGATCCGACCTGAATCGCCTCTTTCGATCGGCACTAAATCCGTAATCATTCCAAAATCAAGGCCCGTTCGCAGTTGCACCAAGGCACTTAGTTCACTTTGTGAATACTCAACCTTCCAGCGAAAGAAATCATTGGTTTCCTGATCGTAATCATTAAGCACCTGGCTCAATATTTCTTTATTATCGGTATTGCAGAATACATCAGGCGATTGCTGAATCCAATTCCTTGCATTCAGTTCGCTTGTTAAATCCAGGTGATACCCCTTAAAATCCGGAGCTCCATCAACAAATGAGTTCAAATACGAATGCGATACAGGCTCCCAAACGTTCTCAAACTTTTCGACCATTCCTCCACAACATTTGGAAAAGCGAGCATCACAAATTTCATCCCCATCCATCAGTACAATACCATGGGTAGCATCCACAGCCTCCTCTACTGCCTGAGTGGTAGCACGTGTTATCCCCTGGTAGCGCTGACAGTGATCATCGGCACATACATCAAAGCCTTCATGGTCCTCACGGTCGTACCACTTTATATATTCGTCATCCGTCTTGTACTCCGACTGATAATCCTTTAACAAACTGAGCAGTGAATTACTTTTGTCAATTTGCGCCAACAACCAGCTACGAGATATTACTGAGTGTGCTTTTAACAGCTCCAATGAAGAGGTCGCGCTCATCTCTGATGATATAACACTTTTCAGGTAGTCTTCCAGTGATATCACATTAATTGCCCTCAACTTGCCCCTTTCCGCCACAAACTTAACAGCACCACTAAACACCTGATCCTCTTTACGCTCCCAATGAAACCCAAGTCCTATCACAACATTATGAATGGTAAAAGAAGCTCCTATATCAACCGGCTCAAACAAAATTCCAGATCTGATTATCATATCCTCATCACCACCTTCCCAGTCATAAAAGTTTTCACCGAGATATTTAACCTTTCTTTTTCCGGTAATTATATCCGAACTGGAAGCATAGGTGTAAGCACCATGAAACCTCACTTCAATTTCATCACTTAAAAGAATACCCACACTAATTTCGGGCACATTATTCATAACATCTCATTTTTTATCTGTCAATCAAGCTAATAATTTATTCAAAATTGCTGCACATTCGTCTTCACTCATACACACCTGTTTTAGTATCTGATGAATATGCTCTTCTGTTATCTTTTCAAAATCGACCTCACGCGGGGTTATAAAAACCCCACCCATATCAACCGATGCAGGGCTTATTAATAACTGGTCATCTCCTTCATTAAAATAGCAATCCGGTCGATGTTTAATTCTTGGATAAATATGTACGACATATTCCTCATCATCACGATAGGCCAGTATATTCAGCATGGGCTCAACTTCCCCAATCTGACGTTGATGAAGTAAATCATGCAATTTATTAAAAGTACTCATTAAGGCATCAATATTTATTCCTGAAAGTGTGATGACGCCTCGTGAATATCCTCTCCAGTTATACAATCTTACTCCAGTCTTTTCACCGGCAAACTGTTTAAACCTGTTCGTTTTCCAGTCATCTTCTACAGGCATAAACCCCTTATTTCCTGCCTGAAAGTGAAAATGATCCGGCGCCGAGGCTCCACATTTTGGCCCATTATAAAAAACGATAAAGCCAGGCAACTCACCAGCCAGTTCAAGCATTGTTTTAAAATGCGGTTTTATACTTTGGTCGATGTGCTGATTATGGGGAATTGTCAGGTGCTTCTGAAAGATCGGGAAAGGATTTATAAGAACTGTATAATTATCATACGCAACACCATCTTGCTCTGCTGGACGATTCGTCTCACACAAGAAACAAGCGCGCTCTTGTATTGATTTAGCATCAACTTTAGCCGATGACGAACGAATACGCGCTGGATTAAACTGTATTTTTATTTCACTGCCCCCATCAAGCGTAATCGTCTTGGTCTTAACATTACCCAAACCAGCGTAATTAACACCGGCCAATTCCCACTCTTTAAGCTGCCTGTTTATTAATTGTTCAGTCTCAAGCGATACAATCATTATTCATTTTCTTTAATTGGAGTCTTATCATTATCATACCACTTGCTAATATCCTCAATAATCAAAATAATATATTTCTCATTTCCAAAATGAAACAATCGGGTTGAAAATTGCAGATGCTTATCAACTTTCGTTTTTTCATGCGTCAAAAAAGGCTTTACGATATGCTGATGAAACATCGGCTTATCCTTCACATACGATGTTAAAGCGGCCACTCGCAACTCACAACTTAAACATTTGGTTGTGAAACCACATTCTTTTTGTTCCTCCACCTGATCTGCACATCCAATGGCCTCTCCACATTTAATGTAAATCAAATCCTCATCTTTCCTGCTCGTGAAAATTGTTTTTAAAGCATTATTATACGCTTTTAACCTTAAATCTTTATCCAACAACAATACACATGCATTAATATTATTCAGCACAAGATTAAGGAAGTCGCTTGATTGACTAAGAAATTTAAAACTCTCATTAGTCATTGATAATTCCTGGTTCATAGTTTTTCAGTTAAGTTAGATTAAAAGTTAATTACCTTATGACATAGCAATTGGCTAAACAATCAATAATCTAATTTACTAATAAAACACTACAATATCTTACAGACTATTAATTTAACATTAACAAGTCTAACTACAAGCGAATCACTTTCAAACCATAAAAACATCCTATCAATCAAGATCATTAACAAAGCAACACAATTCCTGCAATTATTCCTTTTTTAGCATCATCTTTCGTGCCCTTAGTTCCAATGTACGTATTTTATCTTTGTAGAAGTTATGTGCATTCATTTTAGCAACATCCAGTGATGCATCGGAATTTCCTTCCCATCTGCGACATAGGTACAAGGCATCATAAATGCGACCAATCTGATAATGGCGACTGATATTTAATCCTAGCGCATAATCTTCGCCATAACTGGTATTTGGCACTTTTATATCGCGTAATATTGGTGTATAAAAAGCCCGTGGAGCCCCCAAGCCGTTAATACGTAAAGCATTGTTACGACCATTTTCCGGTGTCCATTCACGATGATCAATCAGTCCCGGCGGAATCTCTTCCAACTTAAAATTGACCATCTGATAACTTCCGACCACCATGGCACAGTTCTGCTCATAGAATGCATTGACAATACGAGTTACCACATGCTCATCAATATACAAATCATCACTATCCAACTGTATGGCAAATTTCCCACAGTGATCACTGGCAACACCTTCATTCCAGCATCCACCAATTCCTAAATCTGTTCGTTGTGGAATAATGTGGATTATTCGATCATCCTTAAAAGATTGAATAATTTCAGTAGTTTGATCATCGGAATGGTTATCAACAATTATAAGATTAAATAGAAAATCCGTTTGCTGTTTGAGCACCGATTCAATGGCATCACCAATGGTCTTCGCTCTGTTTCGTACCGGAATAATAACCGATGCTTCCACCGGAAAGTCGCCTGCCTCAAATTGTATTTGCTCAAAACGCGGTGTCAGATAAGCCCCTATGGCTTTTAAATGTGCAGTGCATGCCTTTTCCATCTCAATCTGGCGATCCCTGTTTCGCGGATCGACATAATCAAACAGCTTCTCGCCCGACTTGCGGGTATCCAACTCCACTTCGGTGTACAACAACTCAGGAATGTGCACCAAATCAGCTTTTCGCGACATACGCAATCTAATATCATATAAGGCAGCATATTCATAGTCAGCATGCATTTCGGCTATTGCAACTCTTAGCGTATCGACTTTAAACACGAGGAATGAGCCAAAGTTAAAATCATCGCGCAGGCTACCTTCCTGATATTCAATAACCGGATGAGCCATTCGCTTGTTATTCTTTTGCTCGTAATAATCCGCATACACCATCCCCGCTCCTGCATCAGAACAAATACGCACCATTCGCTCAATGGCATTTTGCCCCAGATCAAGCGCCATTGTTTTTGTATAAACAGCTACAAAGTCACCTTTTATATGCTTTATCAATTCTTTCCAAACATCAGTAGCCCCAAGTCCCTGTGGAGCTACCAATACGTTTACGCCCTCAATTTCTACCTTTTCAGTGGCTACAATCACAATGTCATTAACGCCAGCATCTTTGATTGCTTTTATTGAAGCCAAGGCCTCATCAATATTGCCCAATGGCAGAATGCATGATATATTTTTAGTCATTATATTTTAGTTTCGTAGTTTATTAGTTTTTAGGCAGTAGCTTAACGAAGCATCAAGTTTGTTAATAATCCGTGAAAAACTTAAGAATTTTCTTCATCAATGCATCCCTTTCTGATGGATTTACAATCGTTTCAAACGGAAAGCCTAAGATAACCGTTTTATATTTGTCGGCATGCATAATACCAGCACTGGCATTATTCTCAGCATATCGAAATGCTGTTACCGACCGACTCCCAACAGGCTCAATGGCATCCGGAGCTTCAACGGTGTAAATATCCGGATGATATTCAGTATTAAACTTTAACTGCAATTCAAAAACAGGCTTTGCATAGTCGGTTGAATAAACTGATCCGCCTTTAGTGGCATGATTGCTCCGCCATTTAAATCGCAAAACAGACGCAGCAAAATCATTAGCAATGCTATCATTTGTTAGCTGAATATCTGAACCAACATAAGCACCACTAATAAATACCGATTGTCCATTTTCCGTTAACTCACGTAATTTATCCATCATACCAGGTGTATAGATGCGATATTCCTCTTTGCCTTTATAAATCTTCGTCGTCTTTTCTTCTCCCAATATGATATTAGCCGCGAAATATGGCGACAGATCAAAGTGTTTATCTTCAAACGCCTCATCGCTAACCGACACAAATGAATAACCCGCTTTTAAGATAGACGTTCCATGGAGAATTGCATTATCAAAAGAATTGCCTTTTATGATTTTTCCTTCATCATTTCCATAACTGGCTCCCCAGCCCGGACTATCATCATCGAGCCACTGAGAGTCGCGATTAAAATCATACTGAAAGCCGGTAGAGCCATAGTCAAAACGATCCGGCACACCCTGATCGTCCCACCATGCTATGCCTGCAAAATCTTCTTTATCGATAAATGAAGGTGGACTAATCCGGTCAAAGGCATTTACAAGCAATACTTTTGGGGCTTTTCGCGAAGCCAATCCGATTGACAACACCTCACTTGGAAAACTTTCACCTCCGTCATTTAATGCCGTCACTTTAAAACTGACAATCTCACCAAACTTTAGTTTTGGTAAAGTAAATATGGTATCATTTACTATTTGACCTGCATCAAAAGCACCATTTTCGCACCTCGTATACACTTTGTATTTAGTCGGTTTTGAACTTACCTCCAAGGTGTCAGTTACCGACCTCCAACTCAAGTAATAATCGTTTTTATCATTGAAAATAGACAAGTGGTCGACCGGAAGCGGCTGAACTACAAATTCACGATTTTCTTTATAAGCCAAATATTTTAGCATCCCTTTATAAATTGCCCGACTCACATCAAATCGAAAATGCGGATCGAGTCCCAGGCGCATATCAGCGATATTCTGATGAGATAACAATTCAAGCAACATAGTTGGAACATTAGGTCGCCAGGCCTCTGAGTATTGTTTGTCCCACATGGCTCTGCGCGTCCATTTGTCGTTATATAAAGCCCTGATATCATCCACAACCTGCGTCTGGATAATGTCGGTCAATGCACGGCTCTCCATGCGAGACTGACCATTTGGAAAATGACCATCTTCGCGCTCTGTGCTGTATATACCAAGCGTTCCAATCACAGAATCATTTGGCGTTACACCTGCATCTGTGTGAAAAGCAAAAGCAAGGTCGATCGGCAAATTCAAACCTTTTACTTCAGGATATTTCGTAGGTCCGTTGGGTGCACCCATCAGGTAGCCCACCCATTCACCACGACTTTGATAATCATCTTTATAATCACTCAAATCATCATTTAACCGATAAACCAGGCTATCGGGCATTCCGGCATATTGTAACCAGTAACGCGAAGCCTCCATATATCGTGGTCGATTTGATGTTTTCCAGGCAAACGTTTGAGTTGGTGTTTTTCGTTTCTTTTTTTTCTTCTTTTCAGGAATCCACTGATATAACAGATTTGCATCTTTTGGCCTCCTGACAACATTACCCATACCACCACCAATACGAACCGCATCTAATGAAATTCGCCCGACTCCTTCCACATCAACAGTAATATCAGCACCTGTTTCAAAAAAGTATGTCCCAAGATAAGCCCAGGTGCCTCCGCCCATCTGCTGGTTCAATACAATGGTTTGCTTATAATCATTTTGAGACACCGTATATTTTACTGTTTCTGCATTATCCTTGCTATGACGATAAGAAACATAAACAGCATATTCGCCACGTGTATTGACTTTTGCCGAGTACGTGGCAATAGGACCATTCACATCTTCCACAACTAAAGAAGTACCCAACTCAAATGGATTGTCACCTGGAAACAAGGTGTCTTTAGGTGCAAAACCTATTTCCGTTTTATAATCGAGTTTCTTATTCAGTTTGACACTCGTATTTATTGATGTTCTGTCATTATCAATGATTACCTCTTCCGTATTAAAACATCGCTCCCGTGGAAGAAATACATTTGCACCAGCATTCTCCAACATCGGCACCAGGTATGGCAACACATAAGTCATCGGGAAAATATCTTCAACAGTGCCAAACAAGCGTGCCCGTTGCCACTCCCAACGATCAAGCGAAGCTTCGTAATACCAGCCATGACTGTGCCAAAGAGCAATGTGATTATAAGCTAAACCTTTATTATAAATTGGCTCTCCGTCAATGAATTTGTACTGCTTTTTGTTTCGAGTATTTTCGTCTGATAGTACCTTCTGATCCTTCTGTTTAAAATAATCCGGCACCAATTCTTCCAACTCGTAGCCCTTAGAAAATACTTTAATATCAAAATTCCGGGTACTATCTAACTGTTGAGCCAAATACGCTTTTACCTGCTGAATACTTGAAAGTCGCCATGGAATGTATGACACATCTTTGTTACAATAAAAGGTTGCTTCGGAATTGTCAATAACCAAAGAATCTAATTTAAACTTCCCAAGGTGCGTCCATTCGTCCAAACAACTCAGCCATTGGTCTGATTTAGGATGTTTGTTTGTTGTTACCTGAGCAAACATCTTTGATTGGACAAGTAAAACACAAATAATTAACAAGGATTGAATATATCGATACATATAGTTGATCTTCAATTTACGCACTCAGCTTTACTTTCATTAAGTTGTAAAAGATGATTTGTTACCTTTACACAACTGTGCTTCTTTCAAAAGTAATAAGATTTATGGTTTCAGAAACAATACTAATTGCAGATAGTGGCTCTACAAAGACACATTGGTGCTTCATACAACCGACAGGTGAAGTGGTCCATGAGTATTTCTCGGGTGGAATCAATCCATTTTTTCAATCGACTGATGATATATTAACGAGTCTTAAGCAAGAACTTACAGGTGACATTCCGAAAATTACAGACATCTATTTCTATGGTGCCGGATGTGCCAACTCAGAAAAGAATGAAATTGTAGCAAAGGCTCTTAAAGAATTCTTTGCATGTTCAAAAGTCAACATCAATAGTGATTTGCTTGGCGCAGCACGGTCGCTTTGCCAGAATGACGAGGGAATTGTCTGCATCCTTGGCACCGGATCAAACTCTTGCTATTACGATGGTAAGCAGATTGCATCCAATGTGTCACCTTTAGGATTTATCATTGGTGATGAAGGCAGTGGCGCTGTATTGGGTAAACTATTAATTGGTGACATCTTAAAAAAACAGCTGCCAAAATCCATCATCGATTTATTCTATAAAGAATACAATACCACACAGGCCGATATACTTAACTGTATTTACAAAATGCCGTTCCCAAATCGATACCTGGCTCAGTACTCGAGGTTTTTATCTCAAAACATCCATATCAAAGAATTGGAGAACCTGGTTATCAAATCCTTTAACGATTTTATCCGACGTAACCTCTTGCAATACGATCGCTCCGACTCATTAAACATCAACTTTGTAGGGAGCATTGCTCATCATTTCAAGCCACAGCTTACAACAGCTTTAGAGCAAAACAAGCTTAACATTGGAACGATCATTCAATCTCCGATGTATGGACTGATTCATTATCATCAATCAAAACCCTCGCTATGAAACGAAAGAAGCTAAGCATAACAGAATCGCCTTCTCAGTTTGATAATCTGGAACAAAAATCGGTAGAGGAGTTAATTACCAGCATGAATGTGGAAGATGGCAGTGTGCATCAGGCTGTACAAAAAGCCCTACCGCAGATTCAGGCGCTCATTGAGCAAATTATCAAACGCATGGAGCAAGGAGGAAGAATCTTCTACCTTGGAGCCGGAACCAGCGGGCGATTAGGTGTGTTAGATGCGTCAGAATTACCGCCAACTTTTGGTGTGCCCTATTCGATGGTTATTGGCCTGATAGCAGGAGGAGACACCGCACTAAGAAAAGCTGTTGAAAATGCAGAAGATGATTTTAATAAAGCATGGGAAGAATTAAAGAAATATAGCGTTGATGATACGGATACTGTTATTGGCATTGCCGCTTCAGGAACAACACCATATGTAATTGGAGGCATTCACCATGCACGGAAACATGGTCTGTTAACAGGATGTATCACCTGTAACCCTAACAGCGATGTTGCACAAGAAGCTGAATATCCAGTAGAAGCGATTGTAGGTCCGGAGTTTATAACCGGAAGTACTCGCCTAAAGGCAGGTACGGCTCAAAAGATGATTCTTAATATGATCACCACCACTATAATGATTAAGCTGGGGCGGGTTAAAGGCAATCGTATGGTAAACATGCGACTGAGCAACCAAAAGCTTATTGAAAGAGGCATCAGAATGTTGATGGATGAATTACATATGGAGGCCGATACGGCCAACGATTTATTACTCAAACATGGCTCGGTGAACAATGCCATTGAAGCCTATCAATCAAAAAAGGGATGACCAAAGCCATCCCTTTTTATTATATCTGGTAAAAATAAATTCTTACTCCTGCTCAGCTAAAAAACGCTCTGCATCGATAGCAGCCATACAACCTGAACCTGCAGCAGTAACTGCCTGACGGTACTGATCATCCTGAACATCACCACATGCAAATACACCCGGTACGTTTGTTTTTGATGTTCCCGGAACAGTTGTAATATAGCCAACATCATTGGTATCAATGTAATCAGCAAAGATGTCTGAGTTTGGCTTATGACCAATTCCCAAGAAGAATCCATCGATAGCAATTTTCACTTCTTCCTCTTCCGGAGTACCCATGTTCTTAACAAGAGTTGCACCTTCAACTACACCATCACCAAATAAGCCTTTAGTCTGGTGCTTCCACAATACTTCAATATTTGGAGTTTTCAATGCACGATCCTGCATTACTTTTGAGGCACGGAAAACATCACGGCGAACGATCAGGTATACTTTTTTACAAAGTCCTGCCAAATACATTGCCTCTTCTAAAGCAGTGTCACCACCACCAACTACTGCAACATCTTTTCCTCTGTAGAAGAAACCGTCACAAGTTGCACAAGCAGACACACCAGAACCAGCATATTTTGTTTCATCTGGCAAACCAAGATATTTAGCTGTTGCACCAGTTGCAATAATCAATGATTCAGCTTCAACAACTTTATTACCATCAATAGTCACTTTGAATGGACGCTGGCTTAAGTCTGCTTCTGTAGCCATTCCGAAACGGATGTCAGCACCAAATCGCCCAGCCTGATTCTTTAGGTCTTCCATCATAATAGGTCCTGTTGTTCCTTCAGGATAACCAGGGAAGTTTTCAACCTCAGTAGTAGTTGTTAGCTGTCCACCAGGCTGCATTCCTTCATACAATACCGGACTTAAGTTTGCTCTTGAAGCGTAAATAGCTGCTGTATAACCCGCTGGTCCTGAACCAACAATCAATACTTTTACCTTTTCTGTTTCTGCCATCTCTAATTCTAATTTTGTGAGGCACCATGGTTTCCCATTTTATTAAAAAGTGCCATATATTATACTATTATTTACTTATTTCGAAGAAAGCTGTAAAACTACAAATTTTCGCATTGCACATCAAAATATGTGCCGTACATTAATTCATGACATTTTACACACCAATCGACTGATATGTTGACATAAACCAACTATATTTTTCCACTTAACTGACAGAATTACTTATTGAAAACAAGGGAATCAGAATCGAAACTCATCCCGGAAACAAGCCCTAGACCACCTTCAACATTACTGTGAATTTTTACCGGCTCAAATATCGGCAGCCTTCTATAAAACCCTTCATATCCTCCTGCCAAAATGATAGAACGAAGATATGAGTAGTAATCGTAGGTATGGTGATATAAATAATATGTGATCTTAATTTTGTCCTCTTTTTCAAATGCAAACAGCAAGTTATCACGTGGTATGTTTACTTCCAGTTCATACAACTTACCATTTATCAATTCATCGGTAAACAAGCCCTGAAAATCAATTCCCGGCAACAGACTACCACTCTGCTCCCCATGAGTGAATACATCATCATCATCCTCAAAATCAATCACCTTTCGGGTATAATAATCCTTTTCGCCAATTTTACCCCACCCCTCTCTTACAATATGCAGCTGATAGTAATTGACCTCATTGACAGGTTCCTGAAACTTAATGACAGATCGCAACATATCCACATTACCAACGTCAGTTACATTTTTAACCACCGTATTGGTGTCCAACTGCACAATCGGTATTCGATGTGGAATAAACGTTGTGCTTTCTACGGTATCGCCCTCCAGTTCAAAAGCTTTTATTTTAATCTGATCCTTTTCTTCAAATGAGAATTCACTCCAGCTACTCCAAATTGTATCACTTGGTAAAATATATTTCCCTTGTGCCTGATCATTAATCTGTAGTTCAAAACGCCCCTTATCGACCAAAGCATAATTTTCAACGGCCAATATACTTTGACTCTTGCTTATACTCAAATCAAGCGCACTATCCTGATAAATAAACGCATACATAACCAGCTTATCGGTTTGGTCATTTATATCAAGGTCAATGTCTTTTTCACATGACATTAATAAAATAACAGCTGATAATATGTATAAAAGTTTATTTATCATGCTTTAAAAATTTATAGTATACCTTGCGTATGGTATAGGAATAGGAAACAAACTAAACTGCTTAAGCGAGCGCTGAACATCTCCTGATTCTCCTTCACTATCTGAAAAATAGAGGAAAAATGGATTCTGACGTCCATAGGCATTCATAACGCCAATACTCCATAAACGACTTCCCCGCTCTTTCTCTTTTCTGAAATTAAATCCTATATCCAAACGATGAAAGTTGGGCATTCTATAACTGTTACGTTCGTTAATATACTGATTATAGGTGATTCCATCCGGCTTAGTGGCTGTTGGTAAATCAGGCGAATAGTATTTAGTTTCGGGCAACGTAATCGGGTTGCCGGTGCCAAACGTCCAGGTTACTGCCATATCCGTCTTCTTCGAAAATTTGTAGCTGGTATAAATGGATACATCGTGCGTTCTGTCAAAATTCGCCGGAAACTCTTTGCCATTGTTTAATTCATCAAATTGGTTGGTTGATTTCGCATACGTATATCCAAACCAACCGGCCAGGTTACCAACCTTTCGGTGAAGCAGCACTTCAAAACCTGCTGATTGCCCGTTTCCGGAAGTTAATTTCGATTGCCAATCGCTTGCAAAGTCGAAGTACCCTGCTGTCTCCTTATAAGCAAGTATGTCATACATTTTTTTATAATAGGCTTCAAAGGTCAGATTAAACCCTTTGCCTATCTCATATTCAAAACCTAAAGCCGTTTGAGCAGCCCGCATTGGTGCAATATTCTCAGACACAGGCAACCAAAGATCTGTTGGCATTGCTACTGTTGCAGTACGAAGCAAATGCATATATTGGGTCATATGGCTATAAGCTGCCTTTATCGAGAAATTATCATTTACCAAATATCGTGCTGACAAACGAGGTTCGGCCGACCAGTAGTACTTATCATTCTCAGCCTGAAAAAGCGAAAAATGTCCGCCAATATTCATTTTCAATCGCGAACTTATATACAGGTCATCCTCAACATACAATCTAAATTCATTACGTAACATCTCAGTACCACCAAAGGTCGTGTCTACAGGTGCTGCATCGCTATTTACACCGCTTAATCGTACATCAATACCAGGATAAAAGGTGTGCATAATTGCTGAGCCTCCAAAACGTATATAATGCTTTGGCGATGGTACGTAATCAACGTCTATTTTCGCACTGAAGTCGCGTATTCCACTGTAATAATTCTGGCTGGCCACGCTCCAGTTTCCATCAGAGAAGTAGTTTAATTTTTCCTCAATAAAGAAGCGGTAATCGCTGAACGTTAAAGTTGTATTAGCAAACATTTTGCTTCCAAATATATGATTCCATCGAACAGCACCAACATAGTTTCTCCAACCAATTTCATTCTCATCATACGTCTTAATCTGCCGCTCTGATGATTTTGTTTTGTTTGCCACATCAATGTACTGCTCATTAAACTGGGCACCATATTGATCCTTGCCTAAATAGGCGCTAAAATATAAGCGATCTTTATCGGATAATTTGTAATTCAGCTTTGTATTAAAATCGTAGAAATAGTACCTGCTTTTATCAGCATTACTCAGCTGCCATATACTGGTGAAAATATCAAAATACGTCCGGCGAAAGGATACCGAAAAAGAAGATTTATCTTTTATCAAGGGTCCTTCGGCTGCCACACGGCTTGACAAGAGACCAATACTTACGGTTCCTTTATGCTCTTCCTGATTACCATCGTACATGCGCACATCAACAACCGAAGATAAACGTCCACCATAACGTGCCGGAAATCCGCCTTTTATAATCTGAACATTATTAACTGCATCCGCATTAAAAATTGAGAAGAAGCCAAATAAGTGACTCACATTGTATATCGGCACATCATCAAGTAAAATCAGATTCTGATCAGGCCCGCCACCTCGCACATACAACTCACTGAACCCTTCACTGCCACTTTGTACACCCGGTAATAATTGTATGCTTTTTATAATATCAACTTCGCCCAGATAAACCGGCATATTCTTAATCTGCTCAATCGGAACATCCACTGATCCTATTCGGGTACTTTTAACTCTGCCCGGCACCCGGTTGCCTACCACAGCCACCTCACCAAGCTCACCACTTGGCTCCATTAGAAAGTTAATGATGGTATCTTTGGTCAGATTTATATATTGATGTAAATCTTTATACCCCACATAGGAACCACTCAATTCAACAAATCCTTGTGGTAAGGTGATACTGTAAAAGCCAAAATTATTACTCACGGTTCCAAGCAATAATTCTTCTTCATATATGTTTGATTGGATCAAGGCTTCTTTAGTTGCCTTATCCAGTACGTAGCCTTTTATTGTGAATTTTAAGGGTTTGCCTTCATATGGTTTGATGATGATTTTTGAACCTCGTACTATATATTCAGATGGGCATCCTTCAAATAGTGCGTTAAGAATTTCTTTAATGGTACCATTCTTTTTGGGCAATTCTTTCGACTCTTCAAAACAGAGTTTATCACTATAACTGAAAATCACATCAGTCTGATCTTCTATTTCAAGCAGAAATTCTTCAGTTGATGCTGTTGATTTCGATAATTGCACATAGGTATATAAAACATTTTGCCCATTCAACTTAGTGTTAACCAAGAGAATGAGCAAAATAATTATTGTGCTTTTATAAATATGGTTTAAGATCTCAGGCATATAAATCAATCAGCCCCGAAAATTAATCAGAGATGATCAATTTGTTGTCATGAATTTCGAATTTTTTCTCGAAATGAATTCTTAATTCTACTAAAACGTCATCCAAGGATGGATTTGAGAATCGTGTTGTAATAACTCTGCTGGTTGAACTTGCATTATTTTCCACCTTTGAAACCTCACTAAAATGATCTACGATTGTTTCAACCACCTCGCTTAAAGAAGCCTGCTCAAAGCTTATTACACCTGTTCGCCAGGCCAATAAGTTATCAGATGTCATTGTCGACTTAACAATGCTGCCATTTTTTAAAACAGCCTTCTCACCTGCTACAACAATCTCTTCATTGGATGGACCGGTAAACAACACTTTACCCTCGGTAACAGCTAATGTTACGGTTCCATTTTCTTTAGATTCTTCCAGGTTAAACTCGGTTCCTAAAACCTTAACTTGTGCATCACCAACTTTAACAATAAATGGTTTTGACGGATTCTTAGCAACATCAAAATAGGCTTCCCCACTTAATTTTAACAAACGCTCCTGGTTATTAAAATTCTTCTCATACACCAATCGGCTATTCTGATTAAGTGCCACTTCTGAGTTATCTGCCAATACAATGCTATTCACCTCATTGCTCGTTTTAAAGGCCGACCACTTTCCAAAACCAGGTGTTGTATTATATAGGCTATAAGCTCCCAACAGCATAATTGCAGGAATCATCACCGCAGCAATACGCTTAACTATCGAAAAGTCAAACGCAACAATACGCTTCTGAGTGCCTAATCCTACTTTTGATTTAAAAGCCTCAAAATCTGCCTCCACATCAACTTCTCTAAAGGCCTTAAGTCCATCCGACTTATGCCACACCTGCTCCATTTCCGATAGGTAGGTTTTATTTTCATCTGAGTTTTTAACCCACTCATTTAAAACCTGCTTATCTGAAGCAATAATATCTCCGGTCAGATATTGGACAATTAATTCATCTATGTTATTAATATCTCTCATAAATTAGTGGAAATCCATTACACCAAACAGATTGGGCTTGTCGGTTTTCACTTCTTCAACCTTCTCTGCATTAACTTCATTCTTCTTTTCTTCTGCCAGCTTTGCATTTTCTTCTTTCACTTTCTTCTCATCTACTGGCGATAGCAAGTCAGCTAATATTTGAAAAACAAATTCCATTTCTTCTCATTATTAAGGTTAAAACATCTTGTCAATTACTATGACAAACGTGTTTAAGCACACACGTATACAATTTTCATTTTTTATTCAAACCAACTTAAAAGTATAAGCATCCAAACTTCTAAATACCCGGCTAATCCTCCCCTAAGCACCTTTAAAGCCTTACTTATCTGAGTCTCTACAGTTCGTTTAGAAAGCTCAAGTTTATCAGCTATTTCCTGATTGGTTGATCCTTCGAAACGGCTCATCTCAAAAATACGCTTACATTGTTTTGGCAAAGTCTGGATCACTGAATAAATACGCTGTTCCAGCTCTGTCTCCTGCAATTTATCTTCAATAATTGCCTCATCATTCTTATTCGTCAAATAAATATTAGAATGATGATCTCTTCGTATTTGCGAATGCTTTAATTGATTTAAACACCTGTTGCGTACCGATTGATACAAATGTGCTTTAAGCGATGAGTGTATTTTTATTTCCTTACGCTTTTCATAAAATCCTACGATGACATCCTGCACCAGGTCACGGGCTAAATCATCATCATAAATCACTTTTTTAGCAAATACAACAAGCTGTGCATAATACCTGATAAATAGTTCTTTGTAGGCTGCTTCATCGCCATTGGCAATACCTTTGAGTAACTCGTTATCGTTTAATTCTTTCTGCATTAAGGCATGGATGTTTTCGTGTGTGTAAGCACAAAATTATAAATAAATGGGTATTAACCTGAATTATTGTGATATATAGCCTGAAAAATTCAATGAATAGATTGGAATCATAAATAACAATAGTTCGTTAGTTTCTAGCCAGAAGGCAGTAGTTAGTCGCTAATCATTTAATAACCATTATATTACAAAATCAAATACACAAACACTAAATAGCTGGTAATCTGATATTTAAAAAGACTTAACGAACTATTGTAAAACAAAATGGCAATTTAGAGGGATAGGATTGTGAAGTTGAATAATTTATTTTTACATTGTATTGATGTAGTAAACCATGAAAAAAATTGTAATTGCACCAGACAAATTTAAAGGCTCATTGACAGCAATGGAAGTTTGCAAAGCAATTGAAAAAGGCATCTTAAAGCATTGTCCTGAAGTGGAGATTATCAAATGCCCAATGGCAGATGGAGGCGATGGCACGGTCGAAGTAATTAAGCAATACATCCATGGGGAGTTAGTCGAAATATCAACATACGATCCTCTTTTAAGGCCTATAAAAGCCTCATATCTATCATCAAACAACAAACAAATTGCCTACATAGAAATGGCTGAAGCGTCAGGCATTCGCTTACTAAAAAGTAAAGAACTCAATCCGCTTAAAACCTCAACTTACGGTACAGGCGTATTAATTAAAGATGCTATAGAAAAAGGTGCCAAACACATCATCCTGGGAATTGGCGGAAGTGCTACCAACGATGCAGGCCTTGGTATGGCTTCAGCTCTTGGATACAGGTTATATAACAAAACAGGTGCTCAGCTTCACGGAAAAGGAGCAGATTTGATAGAATTGACCAAAATTGATTCTACAATGGCATTGCCACAACTTAAGGAAATTACCTTTGAAGTCGCCTGCGATGTTGACAATCCTTTACATGGTAACAATGGTGCAGCTTTTGTTTATGCTCAGCAAAAAGGAGCCAACGCACAAATGATTCAATCACTTGATGCCGGATTGAGAAATTTTGATCATATAATATCTGAAACATATGGCTTATCACTTCAGGAAATAAATGGATCAGGTGCTGCCGGAGGATTAGGTGGTGGTTGCTTCGCTTTTCTTGGAGCTAAGCTTTCATCGGGCTTTGAACTCATTAATAAGTTATCTGGATTCACTCATAAAATCCACAATGCAGATTGGGTTATTACCGGTGAAGGCCAAGTCGATGCGCAAACATTCTCCGGTAAAGTTATCAATGGCATCATCAATAGTATGGACAATCAAAAGCTGGCTATCTTCTGTGGCAGTAATGATTTGGGCGAAGATGTCAAACTCTACCCTCAGATTACCTGCCTCTATGAAACAGTACTATTAGCAAGAAATCAGGAGGATTCAATACAATCAGCCCAAAAGTATTTGGAAATGCTAGCGGAGCAATTTGCCTGTGAATATTTGAAATAAGTGAAGGAACATAAACCTCTACTCTCTCCCACTTCATTCAAATGCTTTAATTTATTGGTGTTTTTAACGCTGCATTAACAAAGCCCTGTATTTATCTGTTTTAAATTCGTACTTTACAATACCGAATCACAAACATCAACATATATGCAAACACTAAATCTGAACGGGAACCAAATGCCAATCCTTGGTTTAGGAACCTGGAAATCGGCTCCCGGAGAAGTATACACCGCTGTTAAAGAGGCTATAAAAATAGGCTACCGCCACATTGACTGTGCAGCCATTTACAATAACGAAAAGGAAGTAGGAAAGGCAATCAAAGAAAGTATTGCCGAAGGAATCGTCGCACGTGAGCAACTGTGGATCACCTCTAAACTATGGAACAACATGCATGGTGAAGAGAATGTGATTCCTGCACTTAAGAAAACTCTTGCTGACTTGCAATTGGATTATCTTGACCTCTACCTGATTCATTGGCCGGTAGCCCAGGGAAAATTATTTGTTGGTGCCAGCAGAGCTGAACATTTTGTTTCTCTTGAAGATAGACCTATTGCAAACACTTGGAAAGGCATGGAAAAAGCGGTAGAAAATGGTCTGACCAAAACGATTGGAGTAAGTAACTTCAGTATGAAAAAGTTAAAGGAACTATTGACAGCATCAACAATTAAACCGGCAATTAACCAGGTTGAAATCCACCCATATTTTCAGCAAGATGAATTGGTTGATTTCTGCCACAGTAATAATATTCACTTAACGGCATATTCGCCACTTGGATCACCTGATCGCCCGACAGGCTTAAAAGGCGAAAACGAACCTATTTTACTCGAAGACAAAACCATTGAGAGCATTGCTAATAAACATAAACACTCGATAGCACAAACCATTCTTGCATGGGATATCAACAGGGGTATTTCAGTCATTCCTAAATCGGTGAATCCGGAGCGCTTAAAGCAAAGCCTACAAGCTGCCGAACTTGAATTACCTGATTCTGACATGCAAACCATTAAAAGTCTTAATAAAAATTTCCGCCTGGTTAATGGTAAATTCTTTGAATTACCTGGTGGTCCTTACACAGCTAAAAATATTTGGGATGAATAAATCTATAATCACACAACACTATTTGCCATTATTATTGGTTGCTTTGCTCTTCTCTTCGTGTCAATTTAAAAAAGGCGGTACTGCCAATAATGAACCAACATTAAGCTCGGTAGCGCAATCCGATAAACAGTGGACTGGCATTGCTGTTAGTCAATCCGGACGACTATTTGTCAATTATCCTTACTGGTCGGGCAATGTGCCCGTGAGTGTTGCTGAAATCACCGATGGAGTGGCGCGTGCCTATCCTGATATGCAATGGAATCAAAGAACAGGAAGCCTGTCCTTCAATGCCGTTCAATCTGTATTTATCGATGATAAAGACCGGCTTTGGGTATTGGACACCAACAACCCTCAGTTTAGAGGTGTTAATACAACGGGCCCTCAGCTATATCATTTTAACCTAGAAACGAATGAGGTAGAGAAAATATATACCTTCCCTAAAGGTGTGTATAAAACGGATTCTTACTTTAATGATGTACGAATCGATACCCAACAAGAAGTTGCCTATATGACTGATTCCGGTGATGGTGCTATTATCGTTCTAAACCTTGATACCGGACAGGCACAACGCTTACTGGATGATCACCCTTCAACACAAAATGAAACTGATCACCTGATTTGTGATGGTCGCCGATGGGAGAACAGTGTGCATTCCGATGGCATTGCTCTATCACCCGACAGGCAATACTTGTATTATATTGCCCTTTCGGCGCATACTCTTTATCGTATCAAAACGGCAGTACTTTTAAACAAAGATATTTCACCCAAAGAATTGGCTAAACAAGTTGAAAAAGTTAAAAAGATACCGGCAACAGACGGCATGCTTTTCGATAAAATTGGCAATTTATATTTGGGCGGATTAGAAACAAACGCCGTTAATCGACTTACGGTAGATGACACTGTTGAAACGGTTATACAGTCACCGCGCATCCGTTGGGCCGATTCTTTTGCAATGGATAAAGATGGTAACCTGTATTTTACCACATCACAAATTCATCTTGACGAAAAAGAAAGAGGTGTGTATGAGGTACTAAAACTGAGTTTTAATTAAGAAACTATATAAGAATTTTCTATTTCCTGCTGATTACACTGATTGATGCTAATCTTATATACACTTAAAGTAGAGAAAAGACGATCTGCGGGAAATAAAATTCTGCATACAGAATTAAGACTAAATCATATATCACAGTTTACCAAGTTCAATAAAAGTGTACTTTTGCAGTCCTCAAATGACAAACAAAGTACTTGAACATGCTAGACTTTAAAATTGACGAACAAAAATGCACACAGTGCGGGATATGCTCGAAGGAATGTCCGATGCTGATTATCAACGGCAAAAATGGCATTCCGGCTATTAAGGAAGGAAAAGAGAAGAATTGCATTCAATGTCAGCACTGTCTGGCAGTATGCCCAACCGGAGCCTTATCCATCTTTGGTAAGAATCCGGAAAACAGTGTGGCGGTGAATGGCGCTATACCTTCAGCAACTGAAATGGAGAGTTTGATTAAAACACGCCGTTCAATCCGTAAGTTTAAGAAAGACGAAGTTGCACCGGGAGTACTAAACAAGCTTGTTGAAACGACCTCGTACGCACCAACAGGACATAACAAAAATGAAGTCTTACTGTCCTTAACTGATTCAAAAGCTGCATTGGAAGACGTCAGAACCTTGGTTTACGACGCGATCAAACAAGCGAATGAGGAAGGTAAAATTCCTGAATCTTTAGGGATGTTTGTCAACTTTCAGAATATGTGGCACGACAAAGGTATAGATGTACTTTTCAGAGATGCACCTCACTTAATTGTTGCGTCAGCTCCTAAATCAAATAGCAACGCCGTGGCCGACTGTATGATTTACCTAAGCTACTTTGAATTAATGGCGAACGCTATGGAAATCGGCACTTTATGGGACGGCCTGCTAAAAGTTGTTTTCGAGAGTATTGCGCCATCTCTAAAAGCGAAACTCAATATTCCGGAAGATCACGAAATCGGATATATGATGGTGTTTGGTTATGCCGCTACAAAATACGCCAGATCGATCCAATCAGAAGGGTTGCATTTAAATCGAATCAGCATCCAACATATATAAGATCTATGAAGCCTCTCTATAGCCAGAGGCTTCTTCTTTTTTCTTCAAATACCGGGAACATTGAATTACCTGGTTATAACCCAATAAGGTTCCCAGAATAAAGTCTTCCTCCGGACTTAGCTCATTCAGACGTTTGTGGCAGAAGCACTTAATAACCGCCACACATTCAGCTGCTCCAAAAAACACGTTGACCTTCTGACTTGTAACCGGCTGTATCAAATAATCAATACCATTGGCTTCAAGCTTTTTAATCGCCTGATTCACATCCTTCGTAGCCATTGTGTGCAATATAAGGTTTCGCAATCCCTTTTTGTACTCGTATATGTGGTGACAAAATACTTTCATAAAATATCAATTTACCTTCACTCTTAATGTAATTTAAGCAGATATAGTCCCATTTTATAAGTTATACACAAGCCAATCTTTCCCTATAAAATTGACATCCGTGTTCGTTAACACAGGATTAAACCTGGAAATTGCATTAGAAAATCTATTACACA
>DIYS01000205.1 GCA_002429115.1 Saccharicrinis sp. UBA6048
CAATTTCACCGTTTTTTCCACTCGAATTCGGTACCGCCAAAACTATTTGATGGGAAAGCCAATATTACTAAGCCGTCATCCTTGTACTTTTTATAGAGCACTTCCAACATTTCATATTACTCAGTAAATGAACATTTACTAGCCGTATTGACAACCATTACTTTATGCCCCTTCAATGCTTCCAGAGCATAAGATTTTCCTTCGAGTGTTTTGACATTGATATCATAAAATGAGGATTGAGCGTTAAGGGTTACACTCGCGATGACTTATAAAATCAGCGTTTGAATAATTTTTTTCATAAGATGTGTGTTTTATTTTGACTCGTTAGTCGAGCTCGCAATAAATCCCTTACAACATCTTCAAAAAAAATTAGCTTTTGAGGATTAATTCAATAAATGCATCCATTTTAGAGAGCTCCCCCAAATAGATATGAAAGTAGGAAGACCACGTATTTTTGCTTCGATAGATGGGCATTTCTACTTCTGTGCCTCGAGCTGTTTTGGCTACATATTGAGCTTTATCATTACAGTCACGGTCTACATATGAATAATGAAACTCATGCCCTTTAAATGGCAAATCACCAACATGCACAGTTCGATACCCCAGTTTGAGCTTCATATTTTGCAAAGATGATGAATAGTCAAAAATTCCAGCCATTGGGTAAGTTTGACCATCTTTTAATTCAAGAGACTGCCCTAAATACATCATCCCGCCACATTCAGCTATAAGCTTACCTCCTGCTTTTTCGAACGCCTGAATTGCTTTTGTCATCGCTACATTATCACTCAATTCTTTTGCGAATAATTCGGGATAGCCACCCGGAAACCATAATATATCACAGTCTGGTATTACACTATCATTTAGTGGACTAAAATAAACTACCTCTCCTAATTGTTTAATACAATCAATATTTGCCGGGTACATAAAATTAAAAGCTTCATCCTGCGCAACACCAATTCTCAAATTTGATTTATCTCTGAAAGAAACCTCATGCGGCTTACAAATCTCTTTCTTAGTTGACGAAAGCAATAAGTCAAGATCAACGTGCTGATTAATTAGTTGACTGGCCAAATCAACTACCTTCAACATATCATCATTGCCCGTTAACGATAGGCCCAGATGCCTTGACTCAAGTGCCAGTTGATCATTCTTAGGCACGTAGCCCAAAGACACCACCCCTGCATCGTCAGCCGCTTCTTTCAAAAAACGATAATGCGACTCGCCCGACACTTTATTAAAGATGACAGCTTTTAACTGCACCTGGGGATTAAAATTCTTAAATCCATACAACAATGGAGCAACCGAATAAGCAGTAGCCGCAGCATTGACAATTAAAATTACAGGCAATCCAAGTATTTGCGCAATCTCGGCTGAACTCCCTTTGTCTTTTTGGGCACCATCGAATAACCCCATGACTCCTTCGACCAAACCAACATCCGCATCCTTCATCTTCCGATTGAAAACATCGTTGACATGAGCTTCATCCGACATCCAAACATCCAGATTATAGGAGCTTTGTCCGGCAACTGCCGAATGATGAATCGGATCAATATAATCAGGCCCACATTTAAATGGCTGAACATTCAAGCCTTTTTCTTTTAATGCCTTTATCAAGCCAAGTGTAATGACTGTTTTCCCCGAATTACTGGATGGCGCTGCTATAAGAAATGCATTTTTCATAAAGCTAATGTTAGATTAGAACACGCAAATATACCGAAACCCACAATATGCATTAGCAAATCCGGCTTAAAAGGCCACTGTTCAAAGGTGTTAAATAAAACCAAAAAGTTGTTTTTAGTAAGCACACAAGGCTGAATCACAAAAATTAGCAGTACCTTTGCGGCTCATTTGGATTTTAGCTATGCAAGAGATTAGAAACGTAGCCATCATCGCGCACGTTGACCACGGTAAAACCACTCTGGTTGACAAGATGTTAATGGCTGGAAAGCTTTTTAAAGAACACCAGGAAGTTGGTGAACTGATTATGGACAACAATGACTTGGAACGTGAGCGAGGCATCACCATCCTGTCAAAAAATGTGTCCGTAATGTGGAAAGGTGTAAAAATTAACATCATCGACACACCGGGTCACTCCGACTTTGGTGGTGAAGTTGAACGTGTATTGAATATGGCCGATGGTGTTTTACTATTGGTTGATGCCTTTGAAGGCCCGATGCCACAAACACGTTTTGTATTGCAGAAAGCAATATCTCTTGGACTAAAACCAATTGTAGTCATCAACAAAGTAGATAAACCAAATTGTCGTCCTGAAGAAGTTCATGAAGATGTATTTGATCTGATGTTCTCATTGGATGCTACTGAGGATCAATTGGATTTTCCTTCAGTTTATGGCTCAGCTAAAGAGAACTGGATGAGCACCGACTGGAAAAAGAAAACGGATAATATTGACTCGGTTCTAGATGCCATCCTTGAACACATTCCAGCTCCTGAATACAACAAAGGAACGCCTCAGTTACAAATTACTTCGTTAGATCACAGTAAATACCTTGGTCGAATTGCTATTGGTCGCCTTCACCGTGGCGAATTAAAAGTGAATCAGGATGTGAGCCTTGTTAAGCGCGACGGCAGCATCACCCGCACCAGAATTAAGGAACTTAATGTGTTTGATGGACTTGGCCGCACTAAAGTGGAACACGTTTCATGTGGCGAACTTTGCGCTTTGATTGGTGTAGAAGGATTTGATATTGGTGATACAATTGCCGATTTCGAAAATCCGGAACCGCTTGAACCAATTGCCATCGATGAGCCAACCATGAGTATGTTGTTTACGATTAACAACTCACCATTCTTTGGCAAAGAAGGAAAATATGTGACCTCTCGCCATATAAAAGATCGACTGGATAAAGAATTGGAGAAGAACCTGGCGTTGCGTGTTGAAGAAACCGACTCGGCAGATTCATGGAATGTTTATGGACGTGGCGTTCTTCATTTATCCGTGTTAATCGAAACCATGCGTCGCGAAGGTTATGAATTACAAGTGGGTCAACCACGTGTTATCATCAAAGAAGTGATGGGCGAAAAGCACGAACCGATTGAAGATTTAACCATCGACCTGCCGGAAGAGCACTCTGGTAAAGCCATTGAAATGGTGACTCAACGCAAGGGTGAGCTGACATCGATGGAGAAAAAAGGTGAGCGTGTACATTTAGAGTTCAACATCCCATCTCGTGGTATTATTGGTCTAAGAAGTAACTTATTGACAGCTACGCAAGGAGAAGCCATTATGGCGCACCGCTTTATCGAATTCCAGCCTTGGAAAGGACAGATCGAAAAACGTGTTAATGGCTCGTTGATCGTATTGGAATCAGGTACTGCCATTGCATATGCATTAGATAAACTGCAAGACAGAGGTAAATTCTTTGTTTCGCCTCAGGAAGATGTTTATATGGGCCAGGTGGTTGGCGAAAACAACCGTGAGGGCGATCTAACACTAAATATTACCAAAACGAAGAAGCTAACAAATATGCGTTCTTCTGGTGCTGATGATAAAGTTAAGTTAGCTCCTCCAATCGTCTTTAGTCTTGAAGAAGCTTTAGAATATATTCAAGGCGATGAGTATGTTGAAGTAACACCAAGTGCTATTCGCTTGAGGAAAATATTGCTTTTAGAACACGAACGCAAGCGTGCTTCTAAGCAGGATTAATAATATAACCGGTATTTTTTGATTTATCGGGTTAGAAAAAAAGGAGATGGCTAGAAATGGACATCTCCTTTTTTTTGTTTGGAGTTTTGGGTTTAGAGTTTGGGAATAAAAATGATCAACCCAATAATAAAAGCCATAATGGACACAACCAACACAGCTCCAGCTGCCAAATCTTTTACTTTTTTAATAACTGGATGCTGTTCCTTTGTTACCATATCTGCCAGGTTCTCAACTGCAGAATTAATCAATTCAATGACAAATACAGAACTAATTGCAACAAGAATAAACAACCATTCTGCGGTTGATATATCAAAGTAAACCCCTGCAAGAATAGCCACAATCGCAGCTAATAAATGGATACGTGAATTATGCTCTTCAATTAAAAGAATTTTCAATCCATTAAAAGCATATTTAAAACTCTTTAATTGTTTGATTAGTGAAAACTTATTTTCCATACTTCATTTATTTGTTACTCGCAGTTCTAATTCCTTTTACTCATCAGATGAGTATCATTTCGTGTGAGAAATCACAAATGAGTAAGGTTATACTCCTCTATCAACTCCCTATTGATTAATTGACCATTCCTTAACCTCATAACATCACGGACTGATGAAAATTTCCAATCTTCAATACGTTTTACCAAACCAGCTTTTACAGGATTATTCAAAATATACTGATAGCACAAATTGGGATAACACAATTCCGGATGATCAACATTAATTTGTGTTACCCCATTTTGCTGAAACCATGCCTTTGTTGGAGATGCCGATCAAAGTGA
>DIYS01000207.1 GCA_002429115.1 Saccharicrinis sp. UBA6048
CTATTAAACAGAATTTCAGTAGGGAAATTTATTTAATAAATTCGTTACTTAAATAGCTTAAATATATCTATCTGAATATTAGGGTGATTCAATATGAGTTCTCGAACCTGGTTTAAAAAATAAATCAATATTAGATGAAATTATATCAATCAGTAATGATTTAATTATTATATTCGTCATGAATATACGAACGTTTATCACAAGAATTCGAACGTTCGTCAACAAGAAAGAACAAAGAATCGAACTCTTATGTACACAGGATTAGATTCACAATTCATTAAACACTTAAAACCGAAACGGACGGTTTTATAACACCCAACACTATTCAACATCCTTAACCTCTGCAGTTCATTTCTAACCCATAACCATAACTGCAGAGGTTTTTTTGTCTCTTATCAATAAGGAATTAACTATCCAATTTTGTTATTAATGGATGAAATTCATCGATTAATCAACTTATTTTGACAATTGGTCAACTACAAATAACAATTGATACTTTTCGGAGTAAACTAAAGCAGAATAAAACACTCAGATGCTGAAAACGTTCAGTTTCTAATCCCAACACTATTCAACATCCTTTCGCCTCTGTAGCCAATCTAACCCTGGATTAACTGCGGAGGTTTTTTTATGTCTAAAATTCGGAGCATTTTTCAGGCGATTTAATATTTATCAGGTATTTTGTGAAGTGTGATGCTATTTTTGTGCCCAGAAATTCGTAAGTTGCTTTTTAAAGATGACAATTATATGCCGGTAAATAGTATTCTCAAACATATTCAAGCAGATGAGCTATTGTGGAATAAAACCATATCACAATGTTCACTTTACAAAAGTGGTGAAGTGGTGTACGAACAAGATACACACATGAAACATGCGTACTTTGTAAAAAGTGGCTTGTTGAAAATTTACCGCATCGGCTCAAAAGGGGAGCAGCAGATTGTACGATTGATTAAAGAAGGTGATTTGTTTGGCTTTCACTCCTTACTTGGCGATGAGCCTGAAGTTACAGCTTGTGAGTGTCTTACGGATTGTGAAGTGTGCTTAATCCCTGGGGAAGCATTCAAAGAAGCGATTAGTCAAAATAAAGAGTTGACCGACTTATTAATTAAAAAGACGTGTGATGAGCTCAAGAGTTCATATAATTCTTTGGTTGAATTGTCGCAACGTACCGTTCGCGGAAGATTGGCTAACTTATTATTGAAATTGCAGGATTTGTTCAAAACCACGTCGGATGAGGCTATACCACTCGTTATTTCTCGATTGGATATGGCCAGATGGATAGGTACCTCTAAAGAATCTGTCAGTAGATTGATTACTGAATTTAAAAACGATGGTATTATCCGTTTTGACCGAAGGGAGTTATTTATAACCAATAAGGAAAAATTAGAGCGGATAATAATGCTTTCGTAGCATTAGATTATCCGCTCACATATTTTTAAAAGGTAAAGTGATTATTTCAAATTAATCGCTTTACCTTTTTTCTTGGCAATTTTTATTGAGTCGTTTTTTAGTACCCATGTTGAATTATTTGAGTAATTCAATGAGTCGCATGCTGATAACTCAACTTTTCGTCCATCAGATAATATTAATACAGCTTTTCTTTTACCTGGTTTAATTCCATCTTTATCAGCATAAAGATTTGAGTAGTTACTGTCATAATTTCCATAGCTCACTATTGTACTTAAGGATAGTACTGGTAGTGCTAGTGTTATAATCCATTTCTTACATTTATATATTGCTGATATGGAATTCTTTTTTGTTGTGCCCTCGTTTTCAATCATCACGGTTCTTCTTATTTTTAGTTTGTTAGTTTTTTTTGATTGATCCTAATTTGATTAGGTGTCCTTCTATTATAAAGACACTTAATTGTGAAATGAGGTGACAAATAATGTGTTATAAATTGTTAAACTTTGTAACTACTTACTTTTCAGTGATCTGTATCAATGACTCGCAAGGGTGAAGGTTTTTGCGGTGATTAGCAATAAACGTTATACAACTTAAGAATAACATAAAGGAATTTTAAGATAAAATGTAGTACCAACATTCTCAGTGGATTGAAAGCTGATTTTTCCCCTTATCAACTTTGATAACATATAACAAATGGTCAAGCCTAAACCACTTCCGTTAAAATTATTGATGGTATTGTTTCTATAATCCTGCTCAAACTTATTAAAAATAGTTTGTTGCTTATCCTTTGTTATACCTATGCCTGTGTCTTTAATTATATACGTTAAGTAATCCTCATCTATTGAATAGCCGATATCTACAAATCCCTTCTCCGTAAATTTGAGTGCATTATAGGTCAGATTAATTAATATCTGGTACAGAAGGGTAATGTCAGACTTTAATTCACATGAAACATTTGTTGGCGAAACCCGCAAATCCACACTGCCTGAATGGGTCATATAACTAAGTGTTGAGTGAACCCGATTAAGAAGCTCCTGCGGATTAAAAGTTGAAATTGAAACTTTGGTTTGCTCCTCTTCAATTTTCGAAATGTTAATAATATTATTGAGCAAATTTAGTAAGGAGTTACAATTTTCGTTGATGACAGTTATGTATTGTGTTCGATCTTCTTCTGGTAAATCGGTTTGGTTTAACAACTCGCTAAAACCTATAATGGCATTCATCGGTGTACGAATTTCGTGGCTCAGGTGCGTGACAAAAGATGTTTTGACTTTTTCAGATTGCTGTGCTTTGTTCCGTTGTTTAATCACCAGATTCTTTGTATGTATAACAAGAGGTATCTCAAAGGCGAAAAATATTACAGCCACCGAAAGTATGTCTATAACCCGATAAAAATCACTCTCATACAAGGTGATTAAAGAAGGTGAATATGCTTCAAGTAATAAAAGAATAGTGGTGTTTAAACCAATGGCCAAATAGGCATAAACATGGAATTTATTTTCGAGCATAAAAGCAACCATTGGCACAAATGCAACGATATAGATGAGTGTAGGACCAGAACTTCCAGCTGTTTGGAACCATAAAAAATTAAGCAGCACAAATGCAAATAAAATATATAGCTTTCGTCCAAGGCTATATTTTCTCTGAAAGCGTGTAATGTAGTATATGCCTGATAGGAGTATAGCAGATAAGAGGTTCGCGAAGATAACGCTTGGCGGTAAATTCAAAAGAGGATTGGAAATTGCAGAAACACCAACTAAACACAATGTAATATGAAGCATATGAATCAGAACAAGATCCTGTATTTCATACTCTTCCGGATTAATGTAGAATGCTCTTTTAAATGTATTTACAATATATTTCCCCAACATATCACTCTTGCTTACGGAAGAAGTGAGTATTGGTTGTGAAAAAATAACGCTTGGTGCTAATGACTTTCGTCAATGTCTCATAAAGGGTTGAATGTCAATTTATTTTCCGTTTGAATCTTTTTAAATATATCCACCATCCGGATATTAGTAAAGCAATAGTGGCAAGTCCGGAAAGGGGGATGATTAAAATATAGAATGCACCTATTAAATCCTGAAAGATTCTAGCTGTATGTACTTCGAGTGCAAGGTTCCATAGAGAAATAGGGGCGGATGTGAGAACCTTACTTGGCATATTAGGCATATTAGCTTTGCCACCTAATAGTTGGTGTCCTGAGTTATAATCAAAATAGGTTTCGGAACCGGAGTTTTTATAATACCCACTTACCATATTCTGGCCAATAGGGCGCGACATTCCAATAGGTGCTGAATAAGGTTTGCCAGATAGATAATTAAGGGTCTTATTTGCAAAAGGATTCCATAGATATAAACCACTAAATGAGCCAACCAGATAGTTTTCAGCATCAATTTCCTCAAAAGCATTGATTCCCATAACAGAAACAGGTGGTTGGTGGGGAATTTTTACCATTTCTTTGTAATCAGCTGTTAAGGCATACATTCCTTTTGATGTGGATACAAAGTAAACATCGTATTTAGAATTGTAACGAATACTTCGGAGTTGATTGTACCAGGGATTTTCTGAAGCAAGCACTGTAAAAGGTATCCTTGGCACTTGCGCGTTGGCAATAGCAATCAACAACGGTGGTCGTAAAAAGATGCCAGTAAAAGTTGTAAATATTAATAGAATAACTGTATAGTAGCCAATCTTATTATGCCATTCTACCGAAAATTTAAATGCTTTTTGCTTTCGTTTTCGTGGCTTCAATTTCGCCTTTGCCTTTTTAATGAGCGAAGGGAAGGTAAACCATATCAGACCAGTAATAGCAAGAAAAATAAGAACTATTGCAAGTGCATCTACAAGCAGTTTGCCAAAAGTTCCAAATGCCTCTCCACTGTGCAGAATCCAGATGGTTTTAAATAAACTGCTTTTGTTATTAAAGTCAGAAGGAGTGGGGAGGGTTAAAGGTCTGAACTCTACTTGTTTATTTGTAACATTTGCTGTGAGTAAATGATCCCTGGTCAGTACATGAAGCTGATTATTGACTTCAATGATATCTGTAATTTTATCTTCAAGTAAACCGACAGCTTGCCATTTATCTCCATTATATTCATATAAGCCGAAAAGTGTACCGGCAAATAAACGCTTGTTTTGAGTGAGCAATAGTTTTGATATTTTTCGATTGTCTATTCCATTCGGAAAACCAATATTAAAGTCTGTCCACTGATCATTTATTTTATCATATTGCCAACAACCTACATTTCCATAAAATAGGGTAGTGGTCGAGTCTAAATCGATTCCTCCCTTAAGGGCTGCATTATTCCAGTTCTTATACTGATAACTTGAACTAAGAATTGAACGTGGTACATCAATGTTGCTGAATAAAGATCTGTGATTGAGGATGATGCCGGATACAGCAAAGAGTAGTAAGAAAAAGCTTAAAACAATGCCGGCCCATTTATGGTATTTTCTCCAGAATTTCATGATGGCGAAAGTATTAAACTATTCGGTAATTATTTGCTGTTTAAAAGGAAAAATCCCCACAAATACCAAAATGTGGGGATAAAACAACTTCTGAAATTAGTAGCGCTTTTTCATATTAGTACGCTTCATATTTTTAATCACCTTCGCAAGATTTTTACCTTTTCGCTTACGATCAATTTCTGAAGTCTGATAATGCTCAGACTCTGTCTTAAGCTTTAAATAGCTGGCATATACTTCCGTAGCAATGTCGCCATTATCAATTGCTTGCAAAACTGCGCAATCCGGTTCGTTGGTGTGTGTGCAATCTTCATAGCGACATTGTTCTCCAAAAGTTTCTATATCGGAAAACACCTTATTAATATTATCGGTATCAGTTAATGTTAAACCAAACTCACGTACACCTGCTGTATCAATAACGATACTGCCATTGGGTAAGACAAACATTGATCTGCTTGTGGTTGTATGCTGTCCTTTACCAACGGCATCGCTAATTGTATTGGTGGCTTGAATCTGATCACCCATTAAGGCATTAATCAAGGTGCTTTTACCAGCTCCCGAAGATCCAATAATAATATAGGTTTCTTCTGGTTTTAGCATATCGAAAATTGCATGGATGCCAGTTGCATTTAGTGCACTAATGCAAAAGCACTCTATGTTGTTGTGCATTGAATCAACCTGTTGTTTGTACAACTCTGAATCATCAACTAAATCGACTTTATTCAGCACGATTATTGGATGTATGCCGGCATCTACAATGGCGGTGATCATTCGCTCCAAACGTCTGGGATTAAAATCCCGATCGAGCCCTTGCAGAATAATTGCATGATCAATATTCGTTGCAATCATTTGTTTGGCAGAAGTCTTTCCTGGTTGCTTTCGAGCTAACGAACTATAGCGAGGTAAAACTTTTGTAATCATGCATTGATCATCATATATGATGACTTCCACCCAATCGCCTGTTTGAGGGAGCTCATGGGGTGAAAGTGTGTATATTAATTGTCCGGTTAATTCACCGTTTAATAAGCCATGTTGAGTTAATAATTTGTAATTGGTTTTATTAACGGATTGAATACGGGCAATGTTGGCTGAATCAAGGTCCTGCTTTACTATTTCTTTGTATCTGGACCAGCCATATTGGCTAATATTACTATTCATGATGAAAAGTTGTATTTGGTAAATTACTAAAAATAAAATATAGGTACAGTGAGACAGACCAATGCTTGATCAATCTAAATAGAAAAGACTGGTCTGTCTTTACTTCACCAGATACAAAGAAGTGTTTGTCATAAGCCACAAAAATACTATACGAATCGCAAAATCACAACATATTGGGATTGATAGATACAATTTGAGAAGATATTTTTGTATCGGTTATTAAAAAGTCATTCAAATATACTTAGTGATTTTTAAGTTATTGGTTATTACAAAAAAATCCCAACTATCTAAATCAGCCATTTGATAGTTGGGATTTTTGTTTGAACATGAACGGTTAATGAAATTTCCGTTTTTTAAACCAGCTCTCATTAAAGGTAATTCCCATTCGAATGGTATTGAACTGTTCTTTAATAAGCCCGGCATTAGTGGTACCTGTTTGTCGGTACTCGTACGACAGGTTGATACGCGATCCATCGCGCATTGGTAAGGTAAGTCCTGCCGTTAAGCCTTTTGTGTCAATATCCTGACCTTGTATATTGACATATTCCTGATTGTAAAAGGCCCCGGCTCGTAGGTGAATATTCCTGATATATGACCTGTGTTGACGTGTTGCAGCATACTGAACGCCAAAATAAGCGCTATGTGTATTTCTGGTTGTGCCATTGGTGACCGTCAATTTTGAGTCGGACCAATTGCTGTATTTATAATCAGTAGCAATCGTCCATCCTTTAGCTGTTTCGAAGGCTAAACCTGCCTGATAGGTCTCAGGAATAAAAATGTTATTCGTATCGTAGGTTTTGGAGCTCAGGTCAGATGTCATGTTGTTATAGATCCTGTGTTCAACATAGGAGTTTACCTCTGTTTTAAAATTGGCGGTTGCACCAATGCTTAACGCATTTTGGCCAATCATTTGTTTGTATTGAAAGCCGTATTCAAACAAAAAGGTATTTAGATGGTAGTTACGTTCATTATAAATGGTTTCACCAATAATTTCAGGGTAATAGGATACTTCAATCATATCGCTGGAACCCCATAAATAAGATGTGTTTAACCCAACTGAAAAACCTTTGAATAACTGAACCCCATTGTACCACGAAAGTTGGGAGATGCCGCCTTCACCTTTGTATTGAACCGGATACGTATCAACCGTGCCCAGTATGTATTTCTCGCCAGTAACATCATACCCAATGCTGGTGTAAGGCGTTAAACTAAATCCCATTCCCCAGTTTTTGGCTGCTTTAAAACCAAAGCCCATTGATTCAATGTTAGCGTCCACATTTTTTTGCTGATTACTGCGGGTTTGATACTCCGTAAAGCTTAGTTTCCCTTGCAGATTAAATAGAAACTGGGCACTGTCAAGCGCACTATATGCTGCAGGATTCAGCGTATTGAGGTAAGAGTTGGATGCTAGCGCGAGCCCTGCATAGCCCATGCCCGCTTGTGTTACATCCGACCTGGATTCCAATATCCCCACTCCAAAACGCGAATAATTAGAGGAGGTATTGTTTTGTGCATTCAAAGCTGTGGCAAAGCATAGCAACAGCCAATATAGAAGGTGTTTATTCTGTGTCATAAAAATAATAGTATAGTATAAGTTGAGATGGTCTGTCTGAAGAATAATGCCCATTAAAAGCTAACCAGTTTAAGGATTTGCCGGTATCTGAATCAGCAAAAGAAATAACTAAGCCGCGATCAGTATCAATCACTTCTTCGTAAAGGCGAGTATTTAGATAGTTGGTTAAATCGAATGAGTAGTAGGTAGATTCATGATACATATTATCTACTTTTAGTGCACTGGTTAAAGCATTTCCACTGGCATCAGTTACCAACCCCCATATATCATTAGCCCGATAGATGTCACTTATATATATGGTATTTAGCAGATCTTTTGTTTTAATAAAATCCATGTCGGGATACAACCTTAGCTCTGCCTTTACAAAATGCCCCTTGGCTTTTAATTCCAAAAGACTCTTTAAGCCTGGAAAGTCAATTCTTGTTTTAAAGCCGGTACCCGATTGTATCAATACCTTATTATTTGTTTTCTGTTCGTTAAGCAATGTTTTACCATCTGGTATCTGGTTAAATTTTACCTGTTTATTAATAGATGCGATTTGGTTGAAGTGAGAAGCTGCGGAAAGTGGGAACTTTGTAGCTATTTCTTCCTTTTCGAGGTTAATTTTATGCGAATACAAACAGATATAGGATGACGTGTCGCCCAATGCGTATGAATACGTTGCCCGCGTAAGATTCGTGTCGCAGTTTATAACAATACCTTTGAACTGATCTTTAAAAAGCGTGCTTTTATCCTGATGATTTTTATACTCCAGCATAAAATCAATAATCTCATTGGCATAGGTGTCGTTCAATCTTATTTCAACCTTTTCTTTTTGGTATGGATATGAACTTATGGTACTGCTCCCTAAGGTTTCTGCCGAATAATTAAATGCTGAGGTATTGTAAAGTTTGCCGTCGTCATGGAAATCAATCTTTTCAGACAAGCGGTGTATATTGTATAAAGACTTTGTCAAAGTGTCTCCAATAAAGTATCCTGTAGGATTGATAACTAAAGTTAAACTATCGAATATTTGTTCTTCTTCATCCCAGGAAAAAGTACTTGGCATATTCATGGAAAAGTAAGATTTTGACTCTTGTCCGCCTAAAATAGGGTGCTGATGATAACCAATTAATCCAACGCCGCCTCCTGAGGTGGCAATAGAGTCTGCTTTGATCGTAGAGAACTGAACCGTAACAGTATCAATTAGCGCTGTATAAGTTTGTGAACTAATAAAGTCATCGCCTAAATCGAGTTCGCCACTTTGGCACGATGAGTTTAGAATTGCAATTATCAGCCCTATTAAAAATGGTGTGAAATATTTTATGTGCATTGCTGTTAGAGATTATGTAATTGGAAGTGCAAATAAAAACTTAAGATTATTCAGCGATAAATCTTATCAACATAGCCCTTGTATAGTTAGTCAAATAACAGGGATGCTTCAACAAATGGCGTTTTTCCATTCATTGAAGCTTAATTTGCCGTTTATTGAAATATTGAAGCGTAAGAGTGATAAAAAACTGCCGTTAATCGAATTGATTTATCGGTGTTTGATTCGGATTATAGTTTTGAGCGAATTTTAAAACTAAATCACGATGAAATACTTGAACATACAAACGGTTCTGATGCTATTAGCGGTGATGTTATTGACATCATGCAGCTCAAGCAGTGACGATGAAAATCTATTGGGTAACTGGGTAGAAAAAGGCTCATTTGAAGGAATTCCGAGAACAGATGCTGTGGTGTTTTTAATAGATAATTATGCCTACGTTGGAACGGGATTTGATGGAATGGAAGGTGAGCGATTGACAGATTTTTGGCGCTACGATGCTGAAAAGGACTTTTGGACGCAGGTGGCTCCCTTTAAAGGAGCAGCACGGAATGGAGCGGTTGCTTTTGGGGTGAATGGTAAAGGGTATGTAACCACTGGTTATAATGGGAAAGATAAACTTAAGGATACCTGGGAGTACAATTCAATAACTAACTCATGGACTCAAAAAGCTGATTTTCCGGCGTCAGGGCGTTACGGTGCTGTCGCCTTTGCAATGAACAATAAAGGTTATGTTGGAACCGGGTATGATGGAAATATGCTGAAAGATTTCTGGGCTTATGACCCGGCAAGTGACACCTGGGAGCAAAAAGTAAGTATTGGTGGCAAAAAGCGTCGTGATGCTGTAGCGTTCGTTATTGATGAAAAGGCATATGTATGCACGGGTACCGATAATGGAACCAACCTGGATGATATGTGGGAGTATGATGCCAGTTCTGACGCATGGACACAAAAACGAGATATAAGCAAGGATACCGACGATGATAAAAGTTACAACGATAAATATGCGATAGTGGGGTTGAATAGCGTTGCTTTTACAATGAATGGACTGGGGTATATAACCACAGGAGGACCGGGTGCGCCAGGTAATTTGACATGGAAATATAACCCAGATAGCGATGTGTGGGGGCGATTAAGTAATTTTGAGGGTTCACCACGATACTCGGCTGTAGCTTTCACCATTAATAATAAGCCATATGTAGTTGGTGGTAATAGCGGTGGTAAATACTTCGATGATGTATGGACTTTTAATCCAGATGCAACATTAAATAAAAATGATTAATAAATCAAACATAAAAACAACAATGCGCTTTCTGCAACGATGGGGCATTGTTGTTTTGCTTTTAAGCACTTTTGTAGTTTATATATTTGAATCTGATAAAAAGTACAATTACGAAGTGTATGAGGTGAAAGCCGGGTACGGATATCGCATTTTAAAAGATCGAAAAATCTATATCCAGCAGGATTTTATTCCAACATTGGATAGCTTCAGACCTTTTAAGAATGAAGATCAGGCGACTGAGGCTGCTCAGTTGATTGTTCGTAAGTTGGAGGGTGGTAAAATACCTGCCTTATCAGCGGATGAGGTTTCAAATATCTTAGAAGAATAATTTTTCTTTTAAAGGAATAAAGTTGAAACACAAAGTCGCTGAGATACGGAGTTTATAAAATGAGATTCGTGTATATTCATCAAATTTGTAAAGTTTTACCTCTGTTTGGGGCTTTCTTACAAGTTTGAAATCTATTTTAGAATTACATGTCGTAATCTTTACCACGAAGAATTAAAGTTCACAAAGAAAAAACTTAGTGCTCTTTGTTCTTTGTGGTGACAGTTGAAGTTTCATCTTTTTGAATAGCTGCAGATGCAATAATGTAAGTAGTGAATAATAGGATCCCTGCGCTCTTCTTTTCTCTGCGGTTAAAAGAAATCCGAAGGAATCAATTCGTATAATTACCACGAAGATTTAAAGTTGATCAAGAAAAAAACTTAGTGTTCTTTGTTGCTTTGTGGTGGTAGATTTAAGCTTCATCTTTTTCTTGTTATTATATGAACTCCAAAGAAATCAATTCGTGCAATTACTTAGAGTATATTTGCGCTTCAGTAAAATCATGAATAGTCAAAAGTAATTTCTTTCCAATAATGCTTCTGTTTAAGAATTATTGAAAATCTTTTCGCATCTTTATGCGGAATTTCACAATATGATTCAAAAGCAAAAAATAGAGGCACATTATTTAAAGCTCATCAGTGTTACCCTGATGATGACTGCATCGTGTATTGCTGATGCAAAAGATAAAGCAGCCTATTCGCTTTACGATGACCATATTCGTGAAATAATACTGGAGCAGTTTCAGAATTATTCTGCCAGCCATTGGGCAGAGGTTATTGAATGGGATCATGCCATTCAGGAGCTTAAAGAAACTGACGATCATGAAGGAAAACTGGTAAAAGTAGTTTATTATAAAGTACTTGAAGTTCCTTCATATAAGCTTCAATATTTGTCGGGCATTGTTCCGACTAATAAAACCTTTGTAACAGGGCATATCAGTTCTTGTTGTAAAGATTTTTCATTTAATAATCAATGGCATCCTACCGAAAACAGAAATGCACATTCGCTGATTACAAGAGCCGGGCCTAATGCCTAAGGAATTCAATCAGATGTTCAGGAGTATCTAATCCTGAAGAGTTTTCAATTTCATTTTAAAAATAATAATTACAACATATGGCTATTACTAAGTTGATTTCCAAACTATTTGGAAATAAGTCTGACAGAGATATGAAGGAGGTTGAACCTTTTGTCAAAATGATAAATGATGTTTACCCTCAGATTGAACAACTTTCAAATGACGAACTTCGTCAAAAATCAAAGGAGCTTCGCGAGCGAATTCAAGGATCAGTAAAAGCAGAGCAAGATAAAATTGCAGAATTAAAGGCTAAGACTGAATCGCCTGATATCAAGGTAAATGAGAAAGAGAAGATCTATAAAGAGATCGATAATACAGAGAAGACGATTACCGAGAAGCTAGAGAAGGCCTTGACAGAGGCGTTACCAGAGGCATTTGCTGTTGTGAAAGATACGGCACGTCGTTTTACACAAAATGAATCGATTGAAGTAAAAGCAACAGATTTCGACCGTGATTTATCGGCGACAAAAGACTTTGTTGAGATCAATGGTGATACAGCCACTTTCTCTAATACCTGGTTGGCAGGTGGTAATGAAATTACCTGGGACATGATCCACTATGACGTTCAGTTGTTTGGTGGGGTTGTGTTGCACAATGGTAAAATTGCCGAGATGGCAACAGGTGAAGGTAAAACGCTTGTGGCAACCTTACCGGTATTTTTGAATGCTTTGGCAGGTCGTGGTGTACACGTAGTAACAGTGAACGACTACCTGGCTAAACGTGACTCGGAGTGGATGGGACCATTGTACCAATTCCATGGTTTATCGGTTGATTGTATTGATCGACACCGACCTAATTCACCTGAGCGTAGAGCGGCCTATAAAGCGGATATTACTTTTGGTACCAATAATGAGTTTGGTTTTGATTACCTGCGTGATAATATGGCAATATCGCCTGACGACCTTGTACAGCGCAAGCACAATTATGCCATCGTCGATGAGGTTGACTCGGTACTGATTGATGATGCCCGTACGCCATTGATTATCTCTGGTCCTGTACCTAAAGGCGATGATCAGTTATTTGGTGAGTTAAAGCCAAAGATTGAGAAGATTGTTGAAGCTCAGAAAAAGCTTGTTACAGGTGTGTTGGCTGAAGCTAAACAGAAAATTAAGTCGGACGACAAAAAGATGCAGGAAGAAGGTGCTTTACTTTTGTTACGTGCCTTTAAAGGTTTGCCAAAGAACAAAGCGATTATTAAGTTCCTGAGTGAGGTAGGTGTTAAATCCAGTATGTTGAAGACTGAGAACTTCTACATGCAAGAGAACAGCAAGAACATGCATGTGGTAACCGACCCGCTTTATTTTGTTATCGATGAGAAGAATAACTCTATTGAGATGACCGATAAAGGTTTGGATTTGATTACCGGTTCAGCCGAAGATCCAAACTTCTTTGTATTGCCTGATGTGGGTTCTGAAATAGCTACGCTGGAGAAAGAAACCATGTCTGACGAGGATCGTGCCAAGAAAAAAGATGAGATTCTTCAGAACTTCTCGATCAAATCGGAGCGCGTACATACCATTAACCAGCTATTAAAAGCATACACCTTATTCGAAAAGGATGTGGAGTATGTGGTCATGGACAATAAGGTGAAGATTGTAGATGAGCAAACAGGTCGTATCATGGAGGGGCGTCGTTACTCTGACGGTCTTCACCAGGCGATTGAAGCCAAGGAACGTGTAACGGTGGAAGCTGCCACTCAAACCTATGCAACTATTACCCTGCAGAATTACTTCAGAATGTACAATAAGCTGTCGGGTATGACCGGTACAGCAGAAACAGAAGCGGGTGAATTATGGGATATCTATGAATTGGATGTGGTGGTGATACCAACGAACCGTCCGATTCAGCGCAAGGATATGGAAGATATCGTGTACAAAACGAAGCGCGAAAAATATAATGCGGTAAGTGAAGAAATCATCAACCTGGTTGAACAAGGCCGACCTGTGTTGGTGGGTACAACATCGGTTGAAGTTTCTGAGTTGTTAAGCCGTACTTTAAAGATGCGTGGCATCAAACACAACGTACTGAATGCGAAGTTACACCAGCGTGAGGCTGAGATTGTTGCTGATGCAGGTCAACCAGGTATTGTAACCATTGCCACCAACATGGCCGGTCGTGGTACCGATATTAAATTAACACCAGAGGTGAAGGCTGCAGGTGGTTTAGCTATTATTGGTACTGAGCGTCACGAATCACGACGTGTTGACCGTCAGTTACGTGGTCGTGCCGGTCGTCAGGGTGATCCGGGATCGTCACAGTTCTTTGTATCATTGGAGGATGATTTAATGCGCTTGTTTGGTTCTGATCGTATCGTGAAATACATGGACCGCCTTGGTTTGGAAGATGGCGAGATGATTCAGCACAGCATGATTACCAAATCCATTGAGCGTGCACAGAAGAAAGTAGAAGAAAACAACTTCGGTATTCGTAAGCGTTTGCTTGAGTACGATGATGTGATGAACTCGCAGCGTGAGGTGATCTATACCAAGCGTCGTCATGCCTTGTACGGTGAGCGTATCCAGGTGGATATTTCAAATATGATGGTGGATACTTGTGCTGATATCGTGAGCGAGTATCAAAATGCAGGCGATTACGAAGGATTTAAACTAGAGTTGATCCGCGTATTCTCAGCTGAGTCTCCATTTGGAGAAGAGGAATTCCTGAAAGGCAATGCCAATGAACTGGCTGATCAGCTGTTTGCCAAAATGTGGGATGCCTACAAGCGCAAAGGCGAAGTAATTGCTCAGCAGGCCAATCCGGTGATTAAGGATGTGTATGAGACCAAGTCTGAGATGTACAAGAATATTGTTGTACCAATCAGCGATGGACAAAAAGTTTACAATATCACTACCAACCTTAAGAAGGCCTACGAAACAGAATCAAAAGAACTGGTTCGTTCGTTTGAGAAAGCCTCTATGTTGGTAACCATCGACGATGCCTGGAAAGAGCATTTACGTGAATTGGATGACTTGCGTCAGGCGGTACAGAATGCCACTTATGAGCAGAAAGATCCATTATTGATTTACAAGTTTGAATCGTTCAACTTATTTAAATCAATGATTGGCGATAACAATAAATCGGTTGTTTCACTACTTGCAAAAGGCCATATTCCTATTCAGAATGCCGATGGTGTGCAGGAAGCACAGAGCAAACGTCAGGATTACAGCCAGATGCAGACTCGAAAAGATGAATTCTCAAGAGGTGGTGGTAATCAGCAAGGTGAGCAGAAAAAACCAGAGCGAATAGAGCCTGTTAGAGTAGAGAAGAAGGTGGGTCGTAACGAGCCTTGTCCATGTGGAAGTGGTAAGAAGTACAAACAATGCCATGGTAAAGGATTGTAGATAGAAGACAAAGGACAGGAGACCAACGACGAAAGAGCGATGCTGGTTTCCTGTTCTTTATTTTAGGTTTGGAGTTCAGGGTTTAGTGTTTAGAGTTTTGGGTTCAGGGTTTAGAGTTTTATCATTAACCACTAACCATTAATCATTAACAACTAACCATTAATCACTAACCATTAATCACTAACCATTAATCACTAACCATTAATCACTAACCATTAATCACTAACCATTAATCACTAACCATTAACCACTAACCATTAACCACTAACCATTAACCACTAATCACAAACCATTAATCATTAAGCTATGCTATTTAATTCAATCAATTGGGATGTAAATCCTGAGATATTTTCAATAGGATTTATTCATGTCCGCTACTACGGTTTATTTTTTGCCGTTGGGTTTATGTTGGGCTATTATATCCTTGAGAAAATGTTTAAGTCAGAAAACATCCAGCAGGAGTGGCTCGACAAGCTGTTTATGTACGTAGTAATTGCTACAATTGTGGGTGCACGTTTAGGCCATGTTATTTTCTATGGTTGGGATTATTACTCACAGCATCCGGGCGATATCATTAAAATATGGGAAGGCGGGCTGGCCAGTCATGGAGGAGCGGCTGGTATTATAATCTCCTTATACTATTACTCGAAAAAAGTAACGAAGAAAAGCATGCTGTGGACGCTGGATCGTTTGATCGTACCCATTGCATTGGCTTCCGTATTTATCCGTTTGGGTAACCTTATGAATTCTGAGATTTACGGACATGAGACCTCATTACCTTGGGGCTTTATTTTCGAAAGGCGAGGAGAGGAAGTAGCCAAACATCCAACCCAGTTGTACGAAGCACTTTGTTACCTGATCACATTTATTGTCACTCTCTTTGCTTACTGGAAAACAAAAGCCAAGGAAAAGCAAGGGTTGATCTTCGGAATCGCCTTGATTGGTATTTTCCTGTCACGTTTCTTTATCGAATTTGTGAAGGAAAATCAAGAGAAATTTGAAGATGCAATGACCTTCAATATGGGACAATTGCTAAGTATCCCGTTTGTAATTACTGGTGTTTACCTTATTTACAAAGCAGTTAAGAAATAATATTTAAAAAGGCGATCAGTAGTTTGGTCGCCTTTTTTGTATTCATTTTTTCATTTTATTTTTTTGCTGCAACTACTGACATTTCCACCAGCAATTCAGGACGAGCCATACGAGCTTCAACACATGCACGTGCAGGCTGATAACCTTCTTCCACCCATGCATCCCAAACTTCATTCATAGCAGAGAAGTCTTTCATGTCACGTATATAAATTGTTACTGAAAGAATGTGCTTTTTATCAGAACCTGCTTTACTAAGTAATTCTTCTACTTTCTCTAAAGTTGTAACAGTTTGTTCTTTGATATCCTTACTAGCGTCTTTTGCTGTTTGCCCACAAAGGTAAATTGTGCCATTGTGCTCAACAATTCTACTCATACGGGGAGTTTGATCTATTCTCGTTATTGACATTTGTTGTTAGTTAAAGTGTAAAAAAATAGTATTACAAAACGAGTGCAAAGAACGGGAAAATATTAATAAAACTAACCCGGTTAGTTTATACTTTGATTAATGATTTATCGCATGGTGGCTGGCTTACGGAACAAGCTCCAATATTTGACGCTGATTTTTTTGGAATAGGTACAACTTTGATTGAGTATATTGTGATAGAATTTATAAGACTCTGGAAATATACTCCAGGAGTTAGGTGTAATATTGAGTAAATAACGCCCACGGTCAACCCATCGTATTGTTCTGCGTCGTCGAACAACGTTATTCTACGATAACGAACCGTACTGTTCTGCGACAATGGGCCGTACTGTTCTGCAATCACGAACAATACTGTTCTGCCATGACGAACAATACTGTTCTACGAAGCCGGGCGACAGTATTTCATCGGTAATATACTGGATACCACCCGCTAATCGCATCTAAAGCGCTAAGCGGGTTTCCCTCGCTGCAGGCTGTCTTTCCGAAGAGGAAGATCTGATTCAAGAGAGATAATAAGTAACATAAATAGGATTTTGTGATTGATTAATTGTTGTTTTTATTATTTTCGAATGGACTTTTCTGGTCAATACTGTTTATATAGCGAAATTGTCTTTAGTAAAGAAGTATTAGTGACAAAATGGATATATGGGTAATAGATGTGTTGAAACAGAGGAGTTAGGTGCAAGCTAAAAAGATGATGAACTTAAATCAAGTAGATAAAATATGGCGAGAATTTGCAGAAAAGAACAAACTGCAGATAGAGGTCGTTGACCAAAACTACTTTCATGGAATCAAGACTCAATATGCCATAATAATTAATCCAGACAATCCGAAAATCATTCTTGAAGGATTACTAAATAAAAATGCTCAAGGTTATAATCTGTATAAAACAAAAATCAAAATACAAAATAAGACTTCAGACAGTTATTCTTCAATGGAAATTGTAGACAAACGCCATTTCGGATTTTTAAAAAACCATTATAAAGACCAGCGGAAAGGAAAATATTTATCTATGCTTCGAAAGTTTGGAGCAAAGAAATTAAAATTTGAGAACGCTGAAATAAATATAGAATTTGAATACATTTTTAGTTCAGAGAACGACTTTAAGAAGATTAATCGAATTATTAACGACATAATAAAAGCCAGCGCCGCAACGCAATAGCGCATAGCAGGGTTGGCAGGGCTTTGGTTGTGCAGATTCCCCTCGCTAAGCGAAGTTTGCAACTTCGCTTTATTTACAATATAGTCTGTGACTACTTATTACTTTTAATTTGAACTCCAAATATTTGAAGCTACCTGTAGTTGCAAACTACAAATTAACTTTGTTGAAGTTGCACCACGATAATCATCGTGGTTCGCCAAGCTCGGGGACGAACTATAATATCATGCAAGAGCAATTACAACAGCTTCTCAACAAAATCATCTGCTGAATCTACATCTTTCCAGTGGTTTAAAAACTTCTCTTTTTCTACCTGTTCAATAATTCTGGAGATAGCATGGATCTGGCGATTCCACTCATCATCCGAATAAAGGATAATAAAAATAGCATGAACTGTACGATCGCTATTAGATAAAACGATGCCTTCCTGGCTTTTCAGCATAAGAAGCTTAAACTGTCGGCGCATGGTTGTTTTAACCGACAAGCAAGCCACGCCATCCTGCACAATAATATCAGGATCATCAAGCCGCAGTGCAATGCGGTGTAGTAGTCTCGCTTGTTCTGCTTTCTGATTACGGAAGAAGTGTTGAGCGGCCAGTTGGGCAATATCCTCATTGGTGTTGGAAGGTGCTAATGGCTTTAATGCTGATCGTTTGATCAGATTCTTAAACCATTTTCCTGAGATGTCGTCACGTTCTATTAATATCTCGCGCAATTCTTCCTCCAGCAGATGGTCAGAAGTTTTCAGGTCGGTAACACGTTCGATCAGATATAGCATGGCATATTCACGCTTAATCTTTCCACGAACATACAAGTAATACCAGGCAATGCCCGTAAGAATAAAACCAAGGGCAATCAAATTAGGTACCCATCCCATTTGTGTGATTAAATAGGCATAACTGACAATGCCAATGATCGGTGCCCAGGGGTAAAATGGTGCTTTAAACTGAGGACGATAATGATGCATATTGGCTTCGCGCATAAAGATCAGCGATACATTGGCAATGATAAACAAGGTGAGTTTAAGCACAGAAGCTGTCTTAACAAAGGTTTCAAAATCAAGAAACAGAATCACCACCACCATGATTCCGGCCGTAAATAAAAGGGCATTAACTGGTGTTCTGCGCTTGCTTAAGTGACCTAAGAACTGAGGAAGCAATTCATCCTTACTCATGGCCAACGGATTGCGCGATGCTGCCAGCAATCCTGCATTACCCGTTGAAATAAAGGCCAATAGTCCGGCACAGGTCATCAGGATAAGTCCCAAACGCCCCAGTATCCGTTCGCCACCCAATGAAATAGGAGTGAGGGATGCACCTAATTCAGCGGGCTCCAATATACCCACTGTAACAAAAACTACAACGATATAAAGCAATGACACAATACCCCATGAATAGAAGATTCCAAGAGGAAGGATGCGGCCCGGGTTCTTCACTTCACCTGATATGGCGGTCACTTTA
>DIYS01000170.1 GCA_002429115.1 Saccharicrinis sp. UBA6048
GTTACCTTTTTGTGCTTCCTGAACCAAGCGAGCCGATACTTGTTGAATTTTAGCTGCACGCTCAGCCTCACTCATATTGCTGTTTAATTCTTTATTGATATCAGCTGTAACATCCGTCATATACTTAAGGAACTTAACCGATAAACCTGGTGCCGGCAATTCTTCCTCAAGACTCTTAGCCCAAAAACCATCTTTAAGATAATTGTGCTCAACAGAACTTAATTCCTGAATATTTCCATAACCACAGTGGTGATTTGTTAAAAGAAGCCCTTGGTCTGAGATTATTTCACCGGTACATCCACGACCGAAAATAACTACTGCGTCTTTTAAACTGCTGTTGTTAATGCTGTAAACATCTTCTGCAGAGAGCTTAAAGCCCATTTCCTGCATTTTTTCAATGTTTAGCTTGTTAATCAGTGGTAACAACCACATACCCTCATCTGCTTTTGCCAACTGCGCAAAACCCATACAAGCTACAAGTAAAATCGCTGCTAATCTTCTCATTCTATTGTCCATTTATTGCAAGGGTGCTTTCAATTTAAAAATGAATCATTGGATTGTGAATGGGACAGTTATCAACAATCACAAAATCAAACACCTCTTGATTTGTTTTAATTTATTATCAGTTTTTAAAGTGCCAAAGATATAATTTTCAATTAAAACATTGGCGTGTTATACAACAGACCTGGCAAGGATTTGTTTGAATTCAGGAAACGGTTAAATATTGAATGAATGTAACTATTTCATTAAAATCATATAACCTACTAATGCAAAGCACGTATTGCGACAAAAAAAGATAATAAAAAAAACGTACAGTTATTTTTTTATATTAAACACTAAACCACACTGACTAAATTGGAAATAAAATTGACGAATGCATGTTTTTTATAGATTAACGTAATTTGTACACATTTTTCTGTTTCTCTACGTTTGTGCCGTTTTAAAACTAACACACAATTTGAACATGAAAAAAGTACTATTATTAGTAGCTATACTTTTAGCAGGTATGGCTTCAGCAAATGCACAGAGTGAAAACTACAAAGCTTTTAAAGTTGATTTGGGTACATTGTATGCTATCCCTGGTGGTGATGGTGTTAAAGCCGGAGCAGGTTTCTACATTGAACCAAAGTATAATCTAACAGATAACATCGCTTTAGGTCTTAAAATGGAATGGGCTGTAATGGGAGCTGAAGAACAAGATGGCATGAGTATTGACATTTCTGCTTTAGGTTCATACCAAATCACTGGGGACTATTACTTTGGTGATAAGAGAGTTCGTCCTTTTGTTGGATTAGGTACTGGTATATACGCATTGGGTTCTGCAGAATACGATGTTGCAGAAGCATTAATTAATGAAAATACAGGAACAGTTGATTTTGGTTCAAAATTTGGATTTGCTCCACGCGCTGGTCTTTTGCTGGGTCACTTCCGTTTAGGTATGGAGTACAATATCATTACTGGCCTTGAAGATGGAATGGAATCGAGAAACTACCTTTCTTTCAAAGTTGGATTTGAAATTGGTGGTGGTAAGAAGTAATATTATTTCGACAAAATATTCAAACCGGCCTTGTGCCGGTTTTTTTGTGCCTTATTTTGCTCAGAATTATTAGCTTTGATCAACAGTTAACTAAACTAACACTTTAAACATGAAAAAAATTCTTTCAGGCATTGTTCTAATTACAATGTCACTACTAACGATGAATGCCCAAACTGAACAAGGCAAATGGTTAATCTCAGGAGCATCTGATTTAACATTCAGCTCCACAACCACAACTCTGGAATATGATGGCGAAGAGCTAGGCGATTCAGATGCAACAAAGCTTAGCTTAACTCCCGTAGCCGGCTATTTTATTGCTGATGGTTTGGCTATAGGAATGGCACTCAATGTTGAAAACAGCAAGCAAGATGATTACACCTCAAATTCCTTAACAATAGGGCCATTTGCCAGATACTATTTCGGCAATTCAAATGTTAAACCCTTTCTGCAAGGTGCTCTGCTCTTTGGTTCCTCAACAGAGGAAGATGATACAGACGAAGCGGATGCCAGCGTCAATGCTTGGGAACTTGGTGGCGGTGTGGCTATGTTTATAAATAATTTCCTGTCTGTAGATATGGGCTTAGGTTATGGCAAGGCAACAGCCACAAGCGAGGATGATAATGATCTAAAACTAATAATGGATGGCATCAGCTTCAATGTTGGATTTTCAGTTTACCTGTAATCGATTTATATAATAAGCTTCAAACCGGCCTGTGCCGGTTTTTTTATATCCAGTTTTAAAATTGATCAATACTTAAAACAAACTCAACTGCTCATCTAACAAGCGGAAGCTTCGACGATGAATCGGTGAGATACCGTGTTCTTTAATGCCTGCACGATGGGCTTTAGTTGGATAGCCTTTGTTTTTATCCCAGGCATAGTTCGGATATTTTTCATGCATGGTTTCCATGTAGTCATCGCGGTGTGTTTTGGCAAGGATACTGGCCGCTGCAATGGATAAATATTTACCATCCCCTTTCACCACACAGGTATGGTCAATCCCATCATATGGAATAAACCGGTTACCATCAATCAACAGGTGCTCAGGCTGTGTTTTTAACTGATCAACACTGCGGTGCATAGCCATGTAGGATGCCTTCAGAATGTTGATCTCATCAATCTCCTGATGATCAACAAACGAAACAGCCCAGGCAATCGCTTCTTTTTCAATAATGGGACGTAATTTCTGTCGTTGCTTTTCGGTGAGCTGCTTGGAGTCATTCAACAACTCATGTTTAAAATCTTTTGGAAGAATAACAGCAGCAGCCACCACTGGGCC
>DIYS01000093.1 GCA_002429115.1 Saccharicrinis sp. UBA6048
ATGAGTTGTTTAATTTCATATATTACAAAATCAGCACCATAGTGAAGACTTTACTTGCAAGCACCAGACCCAAGGCTTTTCTTCCGGTGAGCCACATGCCCCAGACTACTGGCCAGTTAATGCTTGCATTGAATTGGGAAAGTTAAAAACGGGAGATGGTCAATTAGTTAATTAATAATGTGTGTTTTTTATATGGTACACTAAGGTATAATAATTAATCTAGTATACAATCATAATTTTCAACATCACAAGCTATTTTATTGCCTGATGATGAACAAATAAGGCTGCATAAGCCATCCATTAACTGATTTGCCACCTCTCTACTCCTCGGTCATCGCCCATCTACACCCATGATAAAACTCATCTTTCAACAAGTATTTTTTCTCATTTATTCTTATATTTTTGCCCTCCTACCAAATAAAAGTTAAAGAATAATAACAATTTTAAATCCGTACTATGACCGATAAGAAGATGACACCTGCAGATTACATCGCCAGAGAAGATAAGTTTGGCGCGCACAACTACCATCCACTACCAGTAGTGTTAGAAAAGGGTGAAGGCATTTACGTTTGGGACGTAGAAGGCAAAAAGTACTTTGATTTCCTATCTGCTTATTCAGCAGTTAACCAGGGTCACTGTCACCCAAAAATCATTAACGCCCTAACTGAGCAGGCAAAAGAATTAACCTTGACTTCACGTGCTTTTTACAGCAGCGTATTAGGCGAGTTCGAGGAATATATTACCAAGTACTTTGGCTATGACAAAGTATTACCTATGAATACAGGAGCTGAGGCTGACGAAACAGCGCTTAAGCTTTGTAGAAGATGGGGATATGACAAAAAAGGAATTGCTGAAAACCAGGCAAAGATAATTGTATGTGCTGATAATTTCCATGGCCGTACCATCTCTATTATTTCTATGTCAACCGATCCGGATTCGTACAAAGGCTTTGGACCATTTACACCTGGTTTTGTTACAGTTCCTTACAATGACTTAGATGCATTAGCAAAAGAGCTTGAAGATCCGAATGTAGCAGGTTTCTTAGTAGAGCCTATCCAGGGTGAAGCAGGTGTATTTGTACCAGATGCAGGTTACCTGAAGAAAGCTTATGAGTTGTGTAAAGAAAAGAACGTTCTTTTCATTGCCGACGAAGTACAAACTGGTGTTGCACGTACCGGTAAGTTGTTAGCTTGTGACCACGAAGGCGTTCGTCCTGACGTACTTATTCTTGGTAAAGCTGTTTCAGGTGGTGTATTCCCTGTATCAGCAGTATTAGCCGATGATGATGTAATGCTTGTTATCAAGCCGGGTGAGCACGGTTCTACTTATGGTGGAAACCCACTTGGATGTAAGGTGGCAATTGCAGCTCTTGAAGTTGTTAAGGAAGAGAAATTGGCTGAAAACGCTGAGCGTTTAGGTAAAATCTTCCGCGAAGAAATGCTAAGCATCGAATCTGACATGATCGAGTTGGTACGTGGTAAAGGTCTATTAAATGCCGTTGCTATTAAGCCTAAAGATGGTAAAACAGCATGGGATGTTTGTGTTGCTATGAAAGAAAATGGTTTGATTGCAAAACCAACACACGAGCACATCATTCGCTTTGCACCTCCATTGGTAATTAACGAAGAAGAGCTTCGTGAAGCTATTGATATTATTAAGAAAACATTAGCTCAGTTTAGCTAATTAAAATATCATCAAAACAGGAAAGCCGGCAGATGTAAAGTTTGCCGGCTTTTTTTTATTGTCATACCTTCTTGTAGGAAAATTGCCTTTAATGATTTTAGCCATCTCCCCACTTTGTTAATGCCATTAACTTAAAAGGTTCTCTATGACCATTCATTAGGCGTTATAGGAGTCAGCTCTCCTCCTGAATTTTAGGAGGAGTACCTCAGCTTTGATGAGGGGAGGTGGTTTTATTATTTGATATACCACCCCGCCTTTGGCACCCCTCCTATAATTCAGAGCTTGTCCCGACTCAGTCTGGAAGGGGAATGATTTACAGCTTATAATTCTTGATTATTTAATAAAAATATTGCTTTTAAAGATCTTAAGTTAATGGCCTTAACCGGAAGGCGAGGTGGTATATTTATTATTCAAGGCGATTTCCTTACAATAAGCCTCAAGCTTAATAATTATTGGCAAGTTCTTTCAAGTAATTATCATTTCCAACTCCAACGCTCATCGTATATTTTCACACTGTCACCCCTAAAAATCACACCATCATCAAAAACACTGATCGAATTTATTGCTTGAGCGTTATATTTTATACATTAGGTTTTTGATTGAGTTTATTCGGAAAGACAACTATGGACACCAAAGCATCATACATTCAGCTGTTAGATCAACAACTTGAAGCCATTGAAAATCGCGACTTTGATTTAAATGCCTGGAAGAAGTCAACGATCCTACTGGTTTCCTCGTGCTTTGGCAGTCACTCGCACCAGGTAGCTGCCATCGAAAAAATTGATTATGCGTATAGCAGCTGGTCACTTCGTGATGAATCCGGCACTTCCGATCCCGTAAAAACTGACTGTAAGCTTACCTTAAAAACAATTATAGAAGAGCTAAAACTTCAAGATCAATCAAGTACTGAACAACAGTCAGGCTCACTTGATTTTTTGTGGGCGCCTTTTGAAGATGAATTGACTGGTGCTACTTTCAAACAATTGAAAAACATTTTGAGTAATGCCAACTTAAGCGACGATGAAATAGAAATGTTTCTGAAAAATTTACCAAGTCAAACCGTGGTTAATATTATAAAATCTATCCTACTTTCATCCGAATTAAAAAAACATATAAGCCAATAATATAACAATGCAAACTCGAACTATGACATCCTATGCATTCATCAATAATATCCTTCACGTTGCTATTGAAGGCCCTACCACCATTGCCGACCTGTTGGAGTTTCTCGATGATTTTGGCTCGATGGAAGAGTTACCCTCCGATTTAAAATTGTTTTATGATTTAAGGAATGCTCAGTTAGATCTTAAACTGGAAGAAATTAGCACCCTCTCTGAAAAAGCAATGGAGAAAACAGCTGGGTATACGAGTGTAAAGACCGCCTTTTGTGTGAAAGATCCTAAAATAACTGCCTATACCATGTTATTCTCGTGGCTACCTAAAACAACACGCGTAACAAGAGAACAATTCTCAACTAAAAAAGCTGCTTTAGAATGGCTTAATGCTGATTAAACTTCAATTATTGAATCTTAAGACATAAAACTAAACAGAAATTAATTGTCATTGTTAACTTTGTGCGAATTTTGAATTAAGTTAACATGAATCCATTTAAAACAAAAAGTGTCGAAAGAAATGAATATGTGGTATTGCTATACAGGTTCGCCACAATAATGTTGTTCTATACATGCTTTCGTATTCTATTTTATTTATTCAATATGTCACTATTTCCTAATGTAGGATTCGGTGATTTGCTGACAATGCTTCGAGGCGGTTTGATGTTCGATTTAAGTGCAGTACTTTACTTAAACATTCTATATGCACTCTTATACATTCTACCCCTCCCTTTTAAGTTTACAAAAGCCTATCAGAAATTTCTGAAGATCATATTTATCACTACCAATAGCATTGGCTTTGCTCTTAACAGCATCGATCTGATATACTATCGTTTTATACAAAAGAGAACAACCTACAATGTCATTAACATACTTGAGAATGAAACCAATATGGACAAACTTTGGATTCAGTTCGTTATCGATTATTGGTATGTTGCACTCATTTTCATTCTATCAGTATACGTTTTAATCAAAAGCTATTCAGCACTAAAACCCAGAAAAGTTAAGTTCTCAAACAAATGGCTTTATCCGGCAATATCGGTAGTAAGCTTAGTTATATTTTCAGGCTTTTCAATTGTAGGTATGCGTGGTGGTTACCGCCACTCGACCCGACCAATCAACATGGCACATGCCGGTAAATTTGTAAATTCTCCGGATGAGATGGCCATTGTGCTGAATACGCCATTTTGTGTGCTCAGAACCTGGAACAAGGCTCAATTTACACACTACGATTTTTACTCAGATAAGGATGAACTGGAAACAATCTATTCTCCAATAGTAAATCCTGAAACAAATACCTTAAACAAGAAAAATGTTGTAGTCATTATTCTCGAAAGTTTCAGCAGGGAGCATTTTGGCATATTCAACAAGCACCTTGATAATGGCAATTACAAAGGTTACACACCCTTTCTGGACTCATTGTCGCAACACTCGCTTGTTTTTCCAAACGCCTTTGCCAATGGACAAAAATCGATTGATGCCATGCCTTCTATCCTTGCCTCTATCCCGGCTTTGGTATTGCCATATGTTGTTTCGGATTATTCGGCGAATCACATCAACGGAATGCCTAACCTACTTAATAACGAAGGGTACACTACCGCATTTTTCCACGGTGCGCCTAACGGTTCAATGGGTTTTGATGCATTTGCAAAAGTAGCCGGATTCAAAGACTACCTGGGGAAATCTGAATTTAATAACGATGATGAATTTGATGGGATATGGGGTATTTGGGACGAGCCTTTCTTTGAGTTTTATGCCGATGAAATGAATAAATTGAAAGAGCCATTTATGACCTCTTTATTCTCTGTTTCATCGCACCATCCATTTAAAGTACCGGAAAAATACGAAGGAGTATTTCCCAAAGGGACCTTACCTGTTCATCAGGTTGTAGGATACACCGACAATGCTTTACGATCTTTCTTCAATAAAGCTCAAGAAATGCCTTGGTATGATAACACGCTGTTTGTTATCACAGCCGACCATAGCACCAGTCCGTATTTTAAAGAATCGACAACAAGCACAAATAAATTTCAGATTCCATTAATTTTCTATAGCCCGGGCGACGGTACTATGCAAGGCGTCAATAATCGTTTGGCTCAACAAATTGATATAATGCCTACTGCACTAGAGTATATTGGATACAAAAGTAAACCATACGTTGCATTTGGAAATAATTTATTGGATGACAACAGCCAAAGCTTTGTTATTAACTACATTAATAATAGTTACCAGCTAATGATCGAGGATTATGTCATTCATTATGACGGACAAGACATTATAAGTGTTTTTAACTCTAAAAACGACCCGATGTTAATGAAAAACATTAAAGATTCTGATTTAGAGTACACCAAACACCTTCCACTGATGAAAGCAATCATTCAGCAATACAATAACCGAATGATTGAAGATCAACTGACAGTATCATAAAAAAATAGGGCTCAAGAATTTTGAGCCCTATTTTTTATTCATTTTATTTCTTTCTAAAACTTATGTTTTAGTTTTTCATCCATTAATTGCCTGGCCAACTTTTGTTCTCTTTTTAAAGCTGATTTACGATGCGTTTCATATTCTTCTTCAACTTCAGCTAATCGTTTTTTCGTTTCAGTCGTTATCGAATGACTACGTTTAAACATCAAAAACATAATAGATGCCAGAATCAGTAAACCAAAAACCAAGCCCCACATTACTGAGTTATATACGCCCTTTTTGATCTCCATACCCAAAAAGGCCATACTATTTTTGGTGTTATTGGTAGCTTCAAGTTCATCAGTCAGTTTAGTAATATTGTCATCTTTAGTTGCTACAGTGTTTTTAAGTTCTGCTATTTGCTTATACGTCGTTGACAATTCGGTTTTATAACCATTAATACTATCCAGCGAGCTTTTCTTGAGTAAATTTATCGTGGACTTTTTAATGACCTTATATTTTTCGTATGATTCTGACTTTTCGTAGACATAATCAAACTGACCTTTCAAGTTTAAAGAATCAAATCGCGCTTCCAACGAAACATCTTGTGCTTTTACATTTAATGCGCTGCAAAAAATGAATAAAGCGAACAGTAGTTTAGCAACCTTCATGTGACAATTCTATTTAAATATTTGAGTGTTTATTTTCTAACGTCGGCCACAATAAATTATTGTAATGCCCCTTTTAGTACCTTATCAAAGGTATTCAATATTTTCTACAACAAAACTATTAAAATAAAAAAAGCCTGCATAATACAGGCTCTTTAGATTTATCGATAAAGAATTCTTAATCAAATTTAACGACAATTGTGGTCTTTACATTCTCTCAGGAACATCAATTCCCATTAACCACATTGCGTTTTTAATAACATGACCAACCTGCTGACAAATTAACAAGCGCATTGAACGCTTCGCTTCATCCTCTTCTACCGCAATTGGTGATTCGTGATAAAACTGGTTGAATTCCTTCGCCAAATCGTATACAAAATTAGCCACCAGGGCCGGGCTATAAACACTGCCAGCTTCAGCAACAACCGCAGGGAAATTGGCCACCATTCGCATTAGTTGAACCTCTTTATCTGACATTTCAGTTGCTACATCAGCTAAGGTTGGGATTGTCATGCCTTTATCAATTGCCTTACGTTTAACAGATTGAATACGTGCATAAGTATACTGAATAAACGGCCCTGTATTTCCATTAAAATCAATCGACTCCTTAGGATCGAAGGTCATATTTTTACGCGGATCTACTTTTAGGATAAAGTACTTCAAAGCTCCCAAAGCAATGGTGCGATATACCGACTCAGCCTCCTCTTCGCTATAGCCTTCAAGCTTACCCAACTCCTTAGACATATCACGAGCCGTATTGATCATATCAACCATCAAATCATCTGCATCCACCACTGTTCCTTCACGTGATTTCATTTTACCCTCAGGCAGCTCCACCATTCCATAGCTAAAGTGAACCAGATCTTTACCCCACTCTAAACCAAGGCGATCTAACAAAAGAGCCAATACTTTAAAGTGATAGTTTTGCTCGTTACCCACTACGTATACCATTTTGTCGATGGAGAAATCATCGTAACGCAATTTAGCCGTTCCAATGTCCTGGGTCATATATACACTGGTACCATCTGCTCTAAGTAGTAACTTCTCATCCAAGCCATCTTTTCCCAGATCGGCCCACACACTATTATCCTCGCGACGGTAGAACACTTCTTTCTCAAGCCCTTCCATCACCATATCACGGCCTACCTTATAAGTATCCGATTCGTAATAGATCTTATCAAAATCAACACCCATTTGTTTATAGGTCACATCAAAACCACTGTACACCCACTGGTTCATCTGCTTCCATAAGCCGTATACCTCTTCATTCTGCGCTTCCCATTTACGAAGCATTTCGCGTGCCTCTGCCATTAATGGTGAAGAAGCCTCTGCTTCGTCTTTCGTTTTTCCGGAAGCAATAAGTTCTGCCTGCTCTTTTTTATACTCCTGATCAAACTTCACATAAAAATCACCTACTAAATGATCTCCTTTTTTACCGGTTGACTCAGGAGTTTGACCTTCACCCCACTTTTTCCAGGCAAGCATTGATTTACAGATATGGATACCACGATCATTAACGATATTCGTTTTAACAACCTGATTGCCATTCGCCTCAACAATACGTGACAATGAATATCCTAATAAATTATTTCTGATGTGCCCTAAGTGAAGTGGCTTATTCGTATTTGGAGATGAATATTCGATCATTACCAATGGTGATTTTTCATCAGCATTGGTAAAGCCATACGCTTCATCCTGCACATTTTTATTTAATACATCAAGCCAGTAGCTTGTTGATAATTGAAGATTCAGAAAGCCCTTAATCACCTCATATCCGGAAACATGCTCACAATCCTTCTCGATATATCCACCTAGATCGTTACCAGTTTCCACAGGGTTTTTCTTTGACAATTTCAAAAGTGGAAATACAACAACGGTATAATCCCCTTTCATATCTTTACGGGTCAATTGCAACTGAACTGAATCTTCAGCAATTTCAGCTCCGTACAATTCTTTAACAGCCTTAACTACTGAAGCTTTTATCTGACTTTCAATTATCATTTTTGTATCTTTAATATCCTATTTAAATAAGATTGCAAATTTAATAAAGTTCGTGAGTACGGGGCGCAAGATTATTCAAAATATATTGCATAAATATAAAATTTTAAGATTTCGTATAACTTATTATACTTATTTATAAATGTTGAATTTGTAGTTTTTCAGCTGAAAGAAATACTTTTGTCCCCTTAATGTAATAAAGAGTGTCGAAATATCTAATTAAAATATTATCCTTTGGTCTGCTAATAAGTTGTCATATAGCAACTTTAGCACAGGCAGATGATTCACAAGAGTACTTTGAGGCCAATGACCTTAAGAGCATCTTTATAACCATTTTAACTGTTCTTGGATTAGCAACTGTTGCATTCTTATACTTTTCATATAAGAATAATAAAAAGCAGATTAAGAGTCTTAAGAAACTTAACTTCGACACCTTTTCATCAAGTGATTATAGAACAATTATCCGTCAAGTCACAGATTTCATTCCTTATCCGGCGTGTACCGCAGATCAAAACCAGAAAATAATTTATACGAATCAATCATTTGAAAATGCCTTCCCAAATAACCAGGAACTTTCATCTTGGGATGATCGTTTGCTAATAAAAGGCCAAAAACTTAACACAAATAAAAATGGAGAAATAAAGGTTGAAAATGAAGAAGGAACTCTTCTTAACATCACTATTAATCCATTTCCTATACCAGGCACGAGCATTCAGCTTTATTCAATAATTATAGAGCCACTCAATGATGATGTTCAAATAGAATCGTCTAATTCGATTCCTCAGGCAAACCTCGACAGTCTGGTACAAAGTTCTAATAGCCCAACAATAATTATCGATGCTGAAGGTGAGATTGTTGGTATTAATAATTTAGCAATTGAGCTGACTGAATACACTGAAACAAATGTATTGAACAGGTCGTTCACTAAGCTTTTCCAGGTAAGTGACCGTAAAATTATCAGGAAGCATATTAAACCCGATAACGATCGTCAAAATGCACAATTCATTCTTAAGTTAGTGACAAAATCGAACAAAAGCGTTCCAGTTGAGCTTGATTTGATTAATATCGACTTACAGAATACACCTGTATATCTTTGTGTATTAAAGGATATATCCGAGCGCATCCACATGCAGGAGGAATTGATCAAAGCCAAACAACAGGCTGAGGAATCCGATAAACTCAAGTCGTCGTTTTTGGCAAATATGTCGCATGAAGTAAGAACGCCGCTCAACAGTATAATGGGTTTCACGGAGCTCATGAGTGATGATCAAATCAGCACCCAGGAAAGAAAAGAGTTTCACCAGATTGTTAAAGCCAGTTCAAATGAATTGTTGAATTTGCTCAATGACATCATGGAGTATTCAAAAATAGAATCGAACTTAATAGTACTGAACAATGAAGAAATAATCCCACACGAGATTGTAACGAGCTTAAATGTTTACGTGCAAGAGTTACTCGCCAATAACCGTGAAATTTTATTTGCAATACGCGAACCTATAGGACTAAAGGAGATACCTGCAATCAAATCAGATACACGACGGATCGTTCAGATTTTGAGACACCTGCTTAATAACGCCGTTAAATTTACTTACCAGGGACATGTTACACTTTCGTACCAATATCGCCCTGATAATTCATTAGAGTTTATTATTTCTGACACTGGGATAGGCATTCCACAGGAAAAAATACCTAACATCTTCAATAAATTCAGGCAGGCCAATGATGACAACTCGCGAGATTTCGGGGGCGCTGGTTTAGGTTTAAGCATTTGCCGACATCTTGCCAATGCGCTTGGAGGATTTTTATGGGTTTCTTCCGTTGAACAAATGGGCTCTGAGTTTCATTTTATATTACCGGCAATTAACAAAAATATCGCCCAAAACACCTTTGATCATACGATAGTTTATTATTCGAAAGAGCCCCAGGTTCATAAAACCTTATTTAGGAATACGCGTGAATTATCACTGTTTAATTTCACTGCGCTATTAAATGTGCCAATGGCGCACAGTGTATCTGCAATAGTTTTCAACGCAATGCCAGATGACGAGCAATTAGCCAAGTTAATTGCTATACCCCAGGTACAATCAACGATCATATTGCACGAAGAAAGTGAGAAAACAGCTGTAATCTACAGTCCAATAGTTAAAGAAATTGGAAAGCAGTTTACGAAGAAAGATGATTTGAAGAAATTTCTTATCAAATGCTTTAATCGAAAAATTGGTTAATCTTACTTTATTTCCAACTCAAATTCAATATCAATAAAGTACTCACTATCTATTGCATTGCCCATATACGTCGCCGCGATAAACTCCCAGTCTTCGGGCATTGTTTTTGCCACCTCAATAACAGCATGATCGATCACTGAATGCAATTTTTCAGCGATATAAAAGCCGTAGACCTCACCTTTTTTATTAATCTTCAAGGCTAAAACAACCTTCCCTTGTACATCATCTTCTTTTGCTTGCTGCGGATAGCCAAGTTTATTAGCCAAAAACAGGTATGGAACAATCGGACTTCCCTTGAATAAACATGGCGTTCTTTGTTTTAATTCCTTGCTGTCTTTACCACTGATTCTGATTATTTCGTTCTTATCAAAATCATATTCATACTCTAAAATACTATTCAGGTTATAGTACTTCCATCTTCCGGATGGTTGATTATTTACATACTTTCCACGCTCAATGACTTTACCCTTATAATAACGAATAAATGTCCCGTGTTTAATACTGGTATCATTGGCAGCAACAAAATACACCTCCTTAAATGATCCATTATATCGCGTTACAGGATCAGACTGAGCGAAAGTATCAACTGATAAAGAAATAAGTACGATCAGAAATGCTGCCTTGGGAATATATTTTTGAATTATTTTGGTCAAAACATCAAGTATTAATGATATGAATGTACAACATTTTTGCGATGAGGGAAGTGTTAAGTTAAAAAAATGATTCAGTACTTCTCTTATATGATTCTCAATTTTATAATCTGATGATAATGGGTCTGATCAACCACCCACCCAAATTTTCGACTAATTGTTGCATATACTTCTCGCACCACGCATAAATATGCAGAAACAATACACTAAATTTGATTAGGCTTTTGACTGGAATTTCCTCTGGTTAGGACATTTCCATCACAGCATTCCAAAGGTCGATTTCGGCCAAAAGCCTGTTTAAAACTTCATTTCCCTCTCCGGTTATTTACACTGCAATTATTAAAGATGTTTAAACAATAATATATTCCATTTCACATTGATTGATTTTGATCATTTTTTGATAATTTTACGCGTCCATTCAAAAATTATATAAAGTGACCAAAACAGATAGCCAATTTGAGCACGTCATTAATATCTGCAAAGATATCTTCGAGAAAAAAATGAAAGATTACGGAACTGCCTGGCGAATTCTTCGCTCGTCAAGTATGACCGACCAAATATTTATCAAGGCACAGCGCATCAGAAGCATTGAAACAAAAGGAACTTCAAAGGTTGATGAAGGTATCCGCGATGAATTTATCGGCATCGTTAATTATTGTTCGATGGCATTGGTTCAGTTGGAACTAAAACCAGCTGATCAGCCAGAAATGAATCATGATGAAGCGCTTAAAATGTATCTGGATAAAATCTATGCTTCCAAATCATTGATGGAAAATAAAAACCATGATTACGATGAAGCATGGCGTAAAATGCGGGTAAGTTCTTTTACCGATCTTATCCTGATGAAACTGCATCGCACCAAGCAAATTGAAGATAACCAGGGACAAACCATTATTTCTGAGGGTATCGATGCCAATTATATGGATATGATTAATTACGCTATTTTTGCATTGATTAAGCTCGAATTTCCTGAAAACGAAGAAAAATAACTAAAACCCAAATACCATGCTAAATTGGATCAGCCGGGTACTTACCGGAGCATTATTTGTATTCTCAGGTTTTGTAAAAGCCGTAGACCCTAAAGGTGGTGCCATTAAAATATCGGAGTACCTTGAGGTAATTGGCCTGCATAATACAGATCAACTTTCAATATTTTTGGCCATTGCATTATCTACCGTTGAATTTATTCTCGGATTCCACTTATTATTTGGCATTAAAATAAAACGAGTTGCATTGCCCACATTGGCATTTATGATTGCGTTCACCATCGTTACGCTCTTCATCGCCATATTTGAGCCTGTGTCTGATTGTGGTTGCTTTGGTGATGCTATCAAACTTAGCAATTGGGAAACCTTATTTAAGAATCTAATTATCCTGCCATTTAGTATTATTGTTTATTTCCAACGCGATAAATACAAAACTACGCTTACCACTGTAAGACAGCACTTAATCACATTTATCAGCTTAGGATTTATTATTGGCATATCTATATATTCCATCGTTTATTTGCCGGTCATTGACTTTCGTCCATACTACATCGGAGCTAATATACCTGAGCAGATGAGCATTCCTGATGGTGCTGACGAAGGGGAATATGAGACTACTTTTATTCTGGAAAAAGATGGTGAGAAAAAGGAGTTTGATGTTAATAATTACCCTTACGAAGATAGCACTTGGGTATATATCGACACTAAAACTAAGATCATCAGAGAAGGTTATCAGCCTCCAATTACAGCACTCAATTTTGAGTCAATTGATGGTGAAGATATCAGTGATAAGATCATCAATAACGAGCAAACTGTTTTTTTAGCCATTGCTCCTGATATTGAGAAAGCCTCTAGGAAAAACATTAAGCAATTAATTGACATCAAGGACAATGCCTTTAGAAACAACGCACTTTTCTATTTTGCAACAGCGTCGTTAAGTGAAACCTGCTTAAAATTTGATTTAGATAATGAAGCGGCTTTCGAATATGCATTATGCGACGAAACAACTTTAAAAACAATTATCAGAGGCAATCCAGGATTAATTCTTATTCAAAACGGAACTATTATAGCTAAGTATAATCACACCAACTTACCGGAAGCATCAGAGCTGAAGAATCCACTTTCACATTCGATTCAGAAAGCACAAAAAGCCAACAACAGACTGTGGCTTTGGTTATGTGTTTCGGTAATACTTGGTTTGATTGTCTTAATTTTCAAATTAAAATAGACTTAAATTTTTATCAATGAGACAAAACATTGTTGCAGGGAACTGGAAAATGAACAACACTTTGGAAGAAGGTGTAACATTAGCCAAAGAGGTAAATGAGATTTTGAAAGCGAATAAACCTAATTGCAAGGTTGTATTAGGAACTCCATTTATTCACTTATCAGAAGCAGTTAAAGCGGTGGATTGCGATGTAATTGGTATTGCAGCTCAAAACTGTGCTGACAAAGTAAGCGGTGCATATACAGGAGAAACTTCGGCTGCGATGGTTAAATCAACAGGTGCACAATACGTCATCCTTGGGCACTCCGAAAGACGTGCTTACTATGGTGAAACCAATGCTATTTTGAAGGAAAAAACAGATTTGGCATTAGCGAATGACCTGACGCCTATCTTTTGTATTGGTGAAGTATTGGAAGAGCGTGAGGCTGACAAACATTTCGATGTTGTAAAAACGCAAATTGAAGAGGCTTTATTCCATCTTTCGCCGGAAGCATTTGGTAAAGTTGTTTTAGCATACGAACCTGTGTGGGCAATTGGTACAGGCAAAACAGCAAGTCCGGAGCAAGCACAGGAAATTCATGCATTCATCCGTCAGACATTAGCTGATAAATATGGTGCTGAAGTAGCTGACAATACTAGCATCCTTTATGGCGGAAGCTGTAAACCTTCTAATGCAAAAGAATTATTTGCCAATCCGGATGTTGATGGCGGATTAATTGGCGGTGCATCACTTAAAGCGGAAGACTTTCACGGAATTATCGCTGCTTTTTAAATAAAAAGAAATACTCAAAATAGTTTAAAAGGTGAATTTCGGTTCACCTTTTTTTGTACTACACAATATTCTATAAACGTAAAAAGGAGCCTCTTGGCCCCTTCTTTAAAGATAAGTATATAGAGTTGTAATCCAGACTTAAGAAAATCCTCCATTGACAAAGGCGATATAAATGAGTAAAGCTCCAATAAAAGCAATCGCCAGTGTTAAAGTAATCTCTATCGCGAGATGTTTTATCATTTCCGTATTTGCTCTCTTTTTCATGCTTTGTCCTCCTTCCATGCACAAGGAAGAAGCAATTAGCATGCCAAAATGAGTTTGTTCGGATTTACTCTTGTTGATTCTCTTCCGATTCCTGAGCTTCTTCAATCAATGAGTTGGCATCCCAGGCACAGTCCATTTCCTGGTATGGGTGTTTTTGACGCAGTAGTAAAACATTTTCGAGATGCTCAGAAAATTTCCTGGTTTCCATATGAAAATGTGGATCATCTTTAGAATAGCGTTGTTGAAGGTTTTTCATAAAGCGCTGATCAACATCCTTAAATGCTAATGCTGATCGTTCACTCAAGTGCTTGCCAACGCCTAACAAATTGAGCGCTTTTGCCCCTAAACTAACAGCCGAATCAAAAGTATCTTGCCGGTGAGCTTCCACTTCCCTATTTTGCAGTGCCAGGTCATGAGCAACATCAACCGCTCGCACTACCAATTTTAAGTGGGGATAATGTTTTTGAGCAATATTAACCAGCTTATCAATCTGATGCTGCTCGCCCATGGCTATAACCAGAACTTTCGCTTTCATGGCACCTGCTGCTTCCAGCATATCTTTTCGGGTCATATCGCCATAATACACCTTATAACCAAACTTTTTAAGATGTTGCACATTATGAGGGTTGTTATCGATAACAGTAGAATTGATACCATTGGCATTTAAAAATCGGCCCAACACCTGGCCTAATCGACCAAATCCAGCAATAATTACCGGATGCCCGTTATCTTCAATCGCATCATCTTGCAAGGCTTCTTTTTTATGCAAGCGAGGTTGTATCATATGCTCATTGATGATAAATAAAACAGGTGTAATTAACATTGATAAAGCAACAACAATCATTAATATACCTGAAGTTAACGCATCGTATATGGCATTTTGCGATGCAAAGGATATAAGTACAAATCCGAATTCACCGGCTTGCGCCAAACTAAACGAAAATAACATGTTGTGAGAGGCGTTCAGCTTGAATAGCTTTCCCAATAAGAGTAATACAATTAACTTAACAACCACTACAATGCTTAATATCACCACGATCAATTGCCAGTTTTCAACAAACAATAGAAAATTGATACTTGCTCCGACAGAAATAAAAAACACCCCCAGCAACAAACCTTTGAATGGCTCCAGGTTATCTTCCAATTCGTATCGGTATTCACTATTGGCCAGCACCACCCCTGCCAAAAAAGTACCTAACGCAGGGGAAAGACCAACAACATCCATAAAACCAGCAATTCCAATCACCAACACGAGAGCTGTGGCGGTAAAAAGCTCACGCAGACCCGTTTCTGCAATAAATTTAAAAATATAATGTGCCAGATAACGTCCGCCTACTATAATCAGACCAACGGCTCCGATAATAATAAACAACTGCTCCCAGCCACTGCTTGATTCGTTTAAATTTTCAACCGAAGCAGCATCTACAACCATCTGATTGGCCAATAGCGCAATGATTGCTAAAATAGGAACCACCGAAATATCCTGCATAAGCAGAACAGAAAAACTATGACGCCCGCCTCTTGTTTGCAACATCCCTTTTTCGGTAAGGGTTTGCAGCACAATAGCCGTCGATGATAAAGCCAGAATAAGTCCAGTAGTAATCGACTGCACAGCATTCAACCAAAAAAGAGCGGTGATCATTGAAAACAAGGCAGCAGTGATACCTATTTGCAAACCTCCCAGACCAAATATTAGTCGCTTCATGCGCCACAACATACTTGGGTGCAACTCCAGGCCAACAATAAACAGCATAATTACAACGCCAAACTCTGCAAAGTGCATTACACCGTCATCACCACTTCCAACAAGCCCCAGCACAAATGGCCCGATCACAATTCCGGCAATCAGATACCCCAAAACAGAGCCCAATCCCACCTTCTTGGCAATCGGCACAGAAATAATGGCGGCGATCAGATATATTAATATTTTAAAGAAAACGTCGTCTAAATGCATAAAAGCTTGTGGTTTGGATTATACTATAACATCATTTAAATAAGCATCCTTAGGGAAATCCTCTGGTCTAATCTCTTCATCGCGTAAAGCTAAAATCACACTCTTGTAGTCATTGGCCACCCGTTCAATATCATCTTCTTCGAGTAAATGGACGCCATGTATCACAAAAGGCGGCAGATAATCCATTTTACACAGGTAGGCAGCCTGATCAAATGGTAACAAATACTGATGCAGTGAATATCTGTTTAATCCTCCACTTTGGTACGACTCCTCTCTCCCACCTGTTGTAATGGCATTCAGAGCCCATTTGCCTTTCAATGCTTCACCATCTTTACCATAAGCGAAGCCATGCTCCAGCACCAAATCAAACCATTCTTTAATAATGGCAGGTGCGCTATACCAATAAAACGGGTGGTGCCAAATAATTACATCATGCTCTGATAGTAAGGCTTGTTCTTTTTTTACATCAATGTAAAAGTTGGCATAGTTCTCATACAAATTATGCACAGTAACATTATCAAGTCCTTTAATGGTATTGATCATCTTCACATTAACTCTTGATTTATGCTCCACCGGATGCGCAAAAAGAACAAGTATTTTTCTCATATATTTCAGATTAACCGATTAAAAATACACAAAAGCCCCTTCAAAATATGAAAGGGCCTGCAATAAATTAATTATGAAGTGAAGATTATCCTAACCACTCGCCTTTTAAAGCCTTCTCAAACCGTTTGTTAACCACTTTCCAATTTACAACATTCCAGAACGCATTAATATAATTACCCCTCTTATTTTGGTAATTAAGATAATATGCATGCTCCCACACGTCAATTGTCAACAAAGGAATTCCTTTAGTCTCCACAACGTCCATCAAAGGGTTATCCTGATTAGCAGTTGATACTATTTTTAATTCTCGATCATCTGTTAATATCAGCCATGCCCAACCGCTTCCAAATCGTGTTTTAGCCGCTTTAAAAAATGCATCTTTAAAGGCGTCAAATGATTTAAAATTCTTTACCAGGTGACTTAGTAAACGAGCCGATGGTTCTCCACCTTCAGGACTCATATTCTCCCAAAATAACATGTGATTGTAATAACCACCACCATTATTTCTAACTGCTAACCCATGCTTAGAAACTTCTGCAAAAACATCACGCATTGCCGTCGTTTCCAGCGAAGTATCTTCAATTGCAGCACTAAACTTCTTAAAATATCCACGATGATGCTTATCGTAATGCAACTCCATTGTTTCCACATCAATATGCGGCTCTAAAGCGTTATAGGCGTAGGGTAAAGCCGGAAAAAAATGACCAGAAACCGGAGCTGTTTTTAAAGCTTTTTTATCTTCTTGTTTATTACTGTCACTTTTAGCTCCCGGAGCACATGCCGCAGCAGCCCCAAGTCCAACCAAACTTATAAAATGTCGTCTCTTCATAGTTGTTAAGTATGCTTTGTAAACTGTAAACAAGGTGTCAGGGGCTTTGTTCAGAAATCACAAGTTTAATTAGATATACAAACTATTTTAAATTCTGACACTAATATCAGATAGCAATTTCTCAACTCATATAGATGGTTTAAATAAATCGTGCGCTTATCATGATCGTCATTTGGTGATTTTTTATTTACTTTAAGCATCTAATGACCTCACTCTTTATGAATACGATACAACTAACTTTAGTGTGCTTATTTATGAGCTTATCGTTATTGGCTCAAAAGTACGAACAACGCGCCGACAAGTATTACAAATACTACAACTACGAAAAAGCCCGCAAGGACTACATCCGTGTTTGGCGAAAAGACAAAGACAATACAGAGTTACTCAAGAAAATTATTGATTGCTACTTAAAGGATAATACCTTAAGAGAAGGTGCATTGCCCTATATTGATATGCTGATTGAATTAAAGCCTAAAGACCAACAGTTCAAGCTTTATAAGGCGCAGGCCTTGTTTCATGCCCATCGCTTTGACGAAGCTGAAATATTACTATCCGGACTCATCCCGCAAACAAGCAACAGTTCTGGTTTTCAGAAAAAAGTAACAAGGCTAAAAAATGAAATCTCTAATGCTAAACAGCTATTAAGTGCACCGCTGGATGTTACTTTGATTAACCTTGGTAAAAACATTAATACTTCACGCAATGAGGTTAGCCCTTATATATCTAAAAATGAAAATACCTTATTTTACGCATCCGATAAAAGATACAATAGTTATGCAGGCATATATTACTATAACATTTGCGTAAGCGAGCGCAATAAGCTGGATCTGGAGAAAGGAAAAACCATCGGATCGCAAGTCAATTCAATATACGATGAAGTGGTAGCAGGCATCGTTCCTGATGGGTCGCAGCTATTTGCTTTTCACAATCGTGATGGTAGCGAGGCTATGGGTTATGCTGCCTACAAAGGTGATTACCGATTTGAGCCTCTTGATAACTTTGGCCCACCACTAGATGCTAAAGGCTCTGAATATGGCATGTGGATGACATATACAAAAGATACCATCCTGTTTTCATCCGAAAATATTGAAGGAAATACCGATATATATTATGCCATTAAGTTGCCTACCGGCACCTGGGGTGAAGCCAGACTCCTGCCAGGCAAAATCAACTCAACGAAGTACAATGAAAACTTCCCGGTGCTTTCGCCAGATGGCAAACACCTCTACTTTTCGTCGGATAATGAAAAGTCGATGGGCGGTTACGATCTATTTTGCTCCACCTGGAATGATGATGAAAAGATGTGGGGCGAACCTGTTAATTTAGGATTCCCGATAAACGACACCTATGACAACTTTAATATCTCATGGGTCGATGGTGATCGGTTTGCGTATATCTCGTCCATTAAGTCTGGCGGTTACGGGAAAAGGGATATTTACAAAGTCGTTTTCAATAATACGACACCTTATAGTGCGTTAATCAAATTTGATATTCGTATAAACAAAGATCGACGTTTTCAGATTCCTGAGTTCCAGCCTGAAATAACAGTTACAGATACACTTGACAACTTAATTGGCACATACAAAGCCCACAAAGATTCAGCTGATTTTGTGGTCGCTCTTACGGCCGGTGATTACCGGGTTAAAGTTGAGCACGATGAGATTGAACCGTATTGCTATAACTTATCAGTTCCTGATAACCGTTTCGAAACCATTGCCGATAGAATTCGAATTATTGTCGTTCCAAAAGCCACAGAAAAAGCAGCTAAATAAAATGCTTACTTTCGGTTAATTCATCAGCCTTTTGACTATTTTTGCTAGTCACGATTAATTATAAAAATTACAAAAGCATATGAAGCTTAATCTTAAGAATCCTATTGTATTTTTTGATTTAGAAACTACCGGAATTAACATAGCAACAGATCGCATTGTCGAAATTGCCATATTAAAAGTCAACATTGATGGCACCGAAGAGTCGCATTGCTACAGGGTGAATCCGGAAATGCCAATACCTCCTGTGACCTCTGAAATTCATGGCATTTACGATGAAGATGTAAAAGATGCACCGACCTTTAGAGAGTTGGGTAAAAAAATGGCCAAATTAATGGAAGGCTGTGACATTGCCGGCTTTAACTCAAACAAATTTGACGTACCGCTCTTGGCCGAAGAGTTTATCCGCGCCGAAATAGATTTTGATATGAAAAAGCGCAAGTTTGTTGACGTTCAAACAATTTTCCACAAAATGGAGAAACGCACACTTTCGGCCGCTTACAAGTTTTATTGTGATAAAGATTTAGAAAACGCCCACTCGGCCGATGCTGATACAAAAGCAACCTATGAGGTACTAAAGGCACAATTGGATCGCTATGAAGAACTTGAAAACAACATTGAGTTTTTAAATGACTTCTCTTCATTCAATAAAAATGCGGACTTTATAGGTCGTATCATATTTAACGACAAAGGGCAGGAAGTTTTCAACTTTGGTAAATATAAAGGCAAAGCAGTTGAGGAGGTACTGGCCAAAGACCCTTCTTATTACGGATGGATGATGAACGGTGATTTTCCTTTATTCACAAAGAAAGTATTGACAAATATTAAACTGCGGAGTTTTAATAAATAGTAAGCTATGAAGATATTTTGCATTGGTCGTAACTATGTCGAGCATGCTAAGGAATTAAACAATCAGGTGCCCGATGAACCGGTAATATTTGCCAAGCCGGATACTGCCCTGTTAAAAAGAAACAAACCATTTTTCATTCCTGATTTTGCAAAAGATTTTCATTACGAAGCAGAGTTGGTAATAAAAATATGCCGTGTTGGTAAGAATATTTCACGAAAATTTGCGCACCGCTACTACGATGAAGTGGCCTTAGGCATTGATTTTACAGCTAGAGATTTACAGGCTAAATTGAAAGCAAAAGGACTGCCATGGGAAAAAGCGAAAGCCTTTGATGGTTCAGCGGTTATTTCACCATATATCAGTAAGGAGAAGTTTGCCGATATTCAGAATATTAGCTTCCGTCTGGATAAAAATGGTGAAACGGTTCAAAAGGGAAACAGCTCTTTAATGATCTTTCCGGTGGATGAATTAATTGCCCATCTGTCACAGTATTTCACGCTTAAAATCGGCGATTTAATATACACCGGAACACCTGCCGGCGTTGGCCCGGTTAGTATTAACGATCGACTGACCGGCTATATTGAAGATGAACAAATGTTCGATTTTCTGATTAAATAAGATATCAATACATCAAAAAACTAATATTCTATGAAGACTCTTAAGCACCTGCTAATTATTGCCCTGGCATTACCATTCTTTACAAGTTGTGGCTACAACTCAATGGTTGAAAAAAGTGAAAATGTAGAGGCCAAGTGGGCACAGGTAGAAAACGTATATCAGCGTCGTGCAGATCTTATTCCAAATTTAGTTAGCACAGTAAAAGGTTACGCTTCGCACGAAAAAGAAACCTTACAAGGCGTTATTGAAGCACGCTCTAAAGCCACCAGCGTTAATATCGATGCTGGTAATTTAAATGCGTCAAGCTTGTCACAATTTCAAAAAGCACAGGATGGTTTATCATCAGCCTTGTCAAAACTGATGGTTGTAATGGAGCGCTACCCTGACCTAAAAGCCAATCAGAACTTTATGGATTTACAAGTGCAATTGGAGGGCACTGAAAACCGAATTACTGTTGAGCGCAAAAACTTTAATGAAGTAACGCGTGACTACAACACCTATATCAAGAAATTTCCAAGGGTCATTTATGCCGGATGGTTTGGATATGAGAAGAAACCTTATTTCCAGGCCGATGCAGGTGCAAGTGAAGCGCCTAAAGTTGAGTTTTAATATTAATCTGGACAAGCCAGAAAAGTATCAAGTATCAAGTACAAAGTATCAAAGCTTGCCCCGAAAACACGGGGACAATTGACAGCTTGCTTAAGGTAATCTGCCAATACACGAATACCTGAAGCAGGATATTAATTATAACTCCTGACACGTAAACAAATGGCTAAAGATTTTTTTAACGAAGACGAACGAAAGCGCATTGTTGATGCCATTAAAGTTGCTGAAACAAATACATCGGGTGAAATACGCGTTCATCTCGACAAGCATTGCCCCGAAGATGTGCTCGATAGAGCGGCCTATTGGTTTGAGAAACTGAAAATGCACAAAACAGAACTGCGAAATGGCGTTCTGTTTTACCTGGCTTACGAAGACCGGAAATTTGCCGTATTGGGCGATGCCGGTATTAACGCCAAAGTATCTGACGATTTCTGGGATGATATTAAGGAACTGATGTTGGCGGCTTTTAAAGAAGGTCAGTTTGCCGAAGGACTCGAAAAAGGCATTTTAGAGAGTGGCAAACAGTTGAAAGCGCATTTCCCTTATCAATCAGATGATGTCAATGAATTATCGGATGAAATATCATTTGGTGACTAAACAACAAACAATGAAACAACTAATTATAGCAGCGTTTCTGATATTTTCAATTGGAGTTAGCGCACAAGAAATCCCTGAACGTCCTAATCCGCCAAAACTGCTAAATGACTATGCAGAATTGCTAAGCAATACACAAAGGCAGCATTTGGAAAACTCACTGGCTCAATTTGCCCGTGAAACCAGTACCCAGATTGCCATTCTGTTGGTAAAAGATTTTGGTGGCACATCACGAGAGGATTTTGCATACAAAGTAGGAGAAAAATGGGGCATTGGACAGAAAGGTAAAGACAATGGTATTGTTGTGGTTATTAAGCCACGCATTGGCAATTCTAGAGGTCAGGCCTTTATAGCTACTGGCTATGGCCTGGAAGGCGCTGTGCCCGATGCGGTAGCCAAGCGAATTATTGACAACGAAATGATTCCAAGCTTTAAGCAAGGCGATTATTACTCCGGAATAGCCCGGTCAACTGCTCGCCTGATGGAACTAACCCGTGGCGAATACACAGCTGACGACTACCTGAATCGAACCAACCGACGCGGCAGAGGCATTGGCCCTATTGGAATAATTATCTTCTTTATCATCGTATCCTTCGTAATGCGCTCTGCAGGTTCACGACGCAGGTCATCACTTGGAGGCTCTAGCCTTCCTTTCTGGATGCTTCTGACAATGATGGGCAATCGTGATAATGACTCACATGGCGGAAGCTTTGGTAACTTCTCCAGTGGGTCTGGTGGCTTCGGTGGTGGAGGCTTCGGCGGCTTTGGTGGCGGAAGTTTTGGCGGTGGCGGCGCTGGCGGAAGCTGGTAAAACGAAACACAACATCATTATAGTGGACTACTCCCCGACTCATTTCGAATCGGGGATTTTTATTTTTTTTGATTTCAGGAACAGACAGTATTCTATGCCGCCGAGGCATGCGGCGATGCAGAATAGTCGTTCTTCGGAAGGGAATAATCATCCGGCTATACTGCCGCAACATCATTCCATATAGCTGATGCTTGCGGTAGTGTCGAATAATCATACGGCGATAGTGAATAATGCTCCGGCTATGTTGCCTCAAGACTATTCCATGTTGCCGAGACTTCCAATGATGCAGAATTATCGTTCTTCCGGAAGGAATATTCATTCGGCGATAAAGAATGATACCCCGGCTATGCCGCCGCAAGGCTATTCCATATTGCCGAAGCTTGCACAATGCTGTTTATCTTATCTGAAGACTAATTTCTTATAAGGAACGTAGAAGTAATAATCATTTACATCATCTTGATACTTATATCTTAAATCTTGATTCTTTATTTAGCTTCTCCCTAAAAAACGAATCAACTATTATCACCATAAAAATCACAACTTATTCGAATAGATAAATTGGATCAGTTATTTTTGCGATCAGAAATCACAACAACAATTATGAAACTTATTTTAAGCTACATCTTCACGCCTCTTTTTCATTTCTATTTTGGAATGGTATTGGTAGTTTTTCATCCGATTCAGGTAATTGCTCATAGAACTATGGGTGACAAAGCCCGCAAACGTGTTGTTGAATGGCTAAACCTATGCCTTGTAAGTGGTATGTATATCATGGGCTGTCGCATTCGCTTCAAAGGGCTTGACAATCTGCCTGAAGGCCGTCCGGTCATTATCGCGTCCAATCACCAGAGTATGTATGATATTCCTGCAGTTGTACATGGTTTCCGTCAATACTATCCAAAGTTTATCTCTAAAATAGAACTGGGTAAAAACCTCCCTAGTATCTCCTACAACCTTAAGCATGGAAAGTCGGCTTTGATCGACCGTAAGAATGGTGCTCAATCGGTGAAGGAAATTTTCAAGTTGGGACGTTTGATTCAGGCCAATAACTATGCAGCATGTATTTTTCCTGAAGGAACCAGAAGTAAAAATGGGAATGTTAAGAAGTTTATGACCGCGGGGATTAATACGCTTCTAAGAGCAGCACCTGATGCGCTAATTATCCCATTTGTAATTGACGGACATAGTACACTTATCAAAAAAGGAATGTTCCCAATGCAATTTGGAACGCCAATCACCTACACTGCTTTAGCGCCAATTGAACCTAAAGGAAGAGATGTTGAAGAACTGGCTGAAGAAATCAGATCACTAATAAAAGCAGAACTGGGGCAAAACTAACTTATTGCCCCTTTTTATCTGTTAAACTTATTTGTGGCATCGTAATATTATAACGCACAGCCCATAGCCTGATTCCGATAATTGTTACTACCGTAATACTTTCGCAGATTATTTCTGGCACATGCATGTAATACAATATCAGAAATACAATGGCTCCGGTAATACACGCTGTGGCGTATATCTCCTTATGAAATATTAACGGCACCTCGTTGGTTAGTGTATCACGTATTACACCTCCAACCACAGCCGATGATACGCCCATAACTACAGCGATTGGTGCATTAATTCCTAAATCAAGGGCTTTTTCCAGACCAATAACAGTAAAGACACCGATACCGATGGTATCAAATAAAAACAATGTGCCTCGCAATTTCATCACCACCTTCTTAAAAAGAATGGTAATTAATATACCAGCCAGAATTATAAAGAAGTAATTGTTTGATTGAATCCAGGCAACAGGCAAGTCGCCCATAAGAATATCACGCACCGTACCACCTCCTATCGCCGTTACAAAGCCAATAACAATGGCTCCAAAAATATCCAGTCGTTTATGAGCAGCCGTAAGCGTGCCACTAATAGCAAACGCCATCGTGCCCAGATAATCAAATATTAGTAACAGGTCAAAAGGAGGTAGATTCATTTATTCATAGAAAGGTTTTACATCAATCACTTGCATACCTGCCATTATAGCAGCATCAATACCCAAGTGTCCATCTTCGAAAACAATACAATCTTCAGGTGCCACATCAATTAGCTTAGCCGCTTTTAAAAATGTATCAGGAT
>DIYS01000115.1 GCA_002429115.1 Saccharicrinis sp. UBA6048
CCAGTTATGCCTTTAACAAATCGCACTCGGTATGCTACGCTTATATTGCTTACCAAACCGGATATTTAAAGGCGCATTACCCTGCCGAATTTATGGCGGGTGTATTGAGTCGTAACCTGAGTGATATCACCAAGATCACCAACTTCATGGAAGAATGTAAGCACATGGGGATGGATGTTTTGGGGCCTGATGTAAATGAATCGTATCGAAAATTTACTGTAAACAAAGATGGGGCGATTCGATTTGGTATGGCTGGTATCAAGGGTGTTGGTGAAGGTGCGGTAGATGCCATTATTCAGGAGCGTCAAAAAAATGGACCTTTTAAGAGTGTGTATGATTTTGTTGAGCGCTTGCCGTTAACTACCGTTAATAAAAAGAATATTGAAGCATTAGCCTATTCCGGTGCTTTTGATGCAATGGGAGAATTTCATAGAGCACAGTTTTTTGCCAAACACGAAAATGATGATATGAATTTTATCGAGCACATTATTCGTTATGGCAACCGTTACCAGGCCGACCAAGCCAGTGCACAAAATTCTTTATTTGGTGCTATAGGAGCGGGTATTGAGATCAAAACACCTGATATGCCTAATTGTGCTGAGTATTCAATCATCGAAAAACTCAATCACGAGAAGGAATATATCGGTATCTATTTATCGGCGCATCCACTAGATGAGTATAAGTTGGAGATGAAACATTTTATTCATCATCGATTAAACCAGCTGGATGATCTGGAAACCATGAAAGGGCGTGATATTACTGTAGCTGGTAGTGTGGTAAATGTTCGTCGCGGAACCACGAAAAAAGGTAATCCTTATGCCATCATGACCATGGAAGATTACACGGGTTCTTTCGAATTTGCCTTCTTTGGAAATGATTTCACTGAATATCTACCTTATCTCGAAATTGGATATTTTATCATGGTGAAAGGGCGTGTTCAGCCAAGGCGTTACAATCAGGAGGAACTGGAGTTTAAAATTAATAATATTAAATTCCTGAGTGAACTGCGCGATACACTTGTTAATACAGTGACATTAAAAGTGCCTTTATCGGCCATTAAGCAAGAGCTGATTACCGAATTGGCAAATATTATAAATAGTAATGAGGGAAAAGTGACGCTTAAATTTATTGTGCAGGATAATGAAACAAAGAATGCTGTTCAGTTCCTATCAAGGAGTATGCGCGTGGATTTAAATGACGATTTAATACGGTACATTGAAGAGCATCAGGATATTGAAATGAGCATTGCTTAAGAACTCTTGATAAGAATCAGGTGATATTCTGTAATGAAATATCAAAAAAAGTGTATTTTTGAACCCTCCAAGGTTTTATTTGTATAACTTTGGTAGAGTACATGAAGTATAAGAAGTTAAAATTTTTATAATAATCAAAGTAAAAAAGATTTGCTATGTTGATCGAAGTTACTGATGCCAATTTTGAAGAGTTAGTATTGAATTCAGACAAGCCAGTATTGGTTGATTTTTGGGCTGAATGGTGTGGACCATGTCGTATGGTAACCCCAATTGTTAAAGAATTGGCAGAAGAGTATGGTGAGAAAGCCGTAATCACAAAAATGGATGTTGATAGTAATCCAGGTACTTCAGTGAAGTTTGGTATTCGTAACATCCCAACTATTTTATTCTTCAAAAATGGAGAAATAGTTGACAAACAAGTAGGAGCAGTTCCTAAAACTATTTTAGCATCTAAATTAGATGCCTTAATGTAGTATTAGTATACGAAAATTAAAGGCTGTCAAATTTTTGGCAGCTTTTTTTTTAATCCTTAAAAACCTTCGTTCGAAGTAGAATTTTGAACGCAGGTTAATATTAACTACCCCTTATTAATTTTTTATGAAACAGTTACAATTAATCGTGGTAATTCTGGCAATGGCCCTTACGGGTTGTCAGTTTTTTGGACCACAAAGAGAAGTCGTGAAGACTGGCAATGAGAATGCCGATGGTACTTTCATTAAGAAGAAGCATTTTTATGACGATAAAAATGCGCCTGTAGAATGGGAAGTAACCATGAAATTCCAGGACGACAGTAAATCGGCTATCAAGCATGGCCTTTCAAAGCGATTTTCGAAATCAGGTAAATTGCTTGAAGAAATTCCGTATGTGAATAACAAAAAAGAAGGTACACGAATCACTTATCACTCAACAGGTAAGGTGTACAAAGAGCAGCCTTATAAAGAAGGTCGCCTGAATGGTATTTGTAAGCGCTACGACCGCGAAGGTCGATTGTCAGCAGAATACGAATACAAGAATGGATTGCCAGGTATTGGTATGAAGCGTTATACCAACCTTGGAAAAGTTCGCCAAAACCCGGTTATCAGAATCGATAAAAAGGATGATATCAGAAGGTCTGGTTCTTATATCATCACAATTACGCTTTCTGGTGAAGGTGCTAAAAGTGTGAAAGCAGTAGAGTTTTATGAAGGCCAGCTGATTGAGGGTAAATTCTTCCACAAGAACCTATCGCCGGCTAAAATGATATCTGCTAAGAAAGGTGAAATCCGCATTAAGTTACCAAAAGGAAGTTCAATTAATAAGGACCTCAATATTGTAGCGAAGTGTAAAACTACAGATGGAGATGTTATCTTACAAAAGAAGGTGCATGTAGATGCTCGTGGCGTTTAAGGTTTGCTTCTGAAAGAAATTTTAAGGCTCGTGATTATTTCATGGGCCTTTCTTTTATCCCATAATCATCCCCACAATTGTCGCCGACATAAGTGAGGCAAGCGTACCAGCCAGCAATGCCCTGAATCCAAATTTAGAAAGGAATTCACGTTTATTAGGAGCCAGTCCGCCAATTCCTCCTATTTGAATGCCAATGGAAGCAAAATTGGCAAATCCACAAAGCATATAAGTGGCCATAATGATCGATTTGCTATTGGATAAGGCACCGGCTGATTTAAATTCTGCTAAACTGGTGTATCCGACAAATTCACTGGCAATGATCTTTTCTCCCAGCAGCTGCCCTACTAAAGTAACATCTTGAGATGGTACGCCAATTAGCCACATTAAGGGTGCTAAAGTATAACCGAGGATAAATTCGAGATTGAGATGTTGGTACTGACCATTGGTTAATTCTGTAATTAATTGGTTTAAACTGGTCCATTGACCAACTTTGTCAAAACCATAGTTTATCAATGCTATAAATGCGAAAAAGACCAGTAGCATAGCGCCAACATTTGCAGCTAATTTCAGGCCTTCAGTAGTTCCATTGCTCATGGCGTCGAGAATGTTACTACCTATTTTATCCATCGATATTTTAATCTCTGAACGAATTTCTTCCGTTTGTGGAACCAATACTTTTGCAATTACAATGGCTCCTGGTGCTGCCATTACCGAGGCGGTTAGTAAGTGCTTGGCAAACATCAACCGTTGAACTGGATCATCTCCACCCAGAAAACCAATATAGGCAGCCAATACACCACCGGCAACAGTCGCCATACCACCTACCATTACCAAAAACATTTCTGATGCATTCATTTTTGGCAGATAAGCTTTGATCATCAATGGCGCTTCTGTTTGTCCCAGAAAAATATTTCCGGCAACCGATAAGCTTTCTGTGCCAGATAGTTTTAATGCTCGAGTTAGCATCCACGCCAATGCCCAAACTACCTTCTGTATCACCCCCAGGTAAAATAAAACACTGGTTAAGGCCGAAAAGAAAATGATAGTGGGTAGTATTTGAAAAGCAAAAATGTATCCGAATTTAGAAGTATCAAGAAAATCGCCTAAAAGAAACTCAGTGCCGACTTTCGTAAAATCCAGTACAAGTGTAAATAGCTTTCCCAGGAATTCGAAAATCGTCTGTACAAAAGGGACATAAAGTACACAAACAGCCAGAAGCACCTGTATGGTTAAACCAATACCAACCACTTTCCATGATATGGCTTTTCGATTTAAGCTAAAAAGCCATGCGATACCAATAAGTGCAGCCATCCCGAAAATACCTCTGACGATACTCATGAAATCAAAACTTGCGACAGTTGATACTTCAACCACATTATTTAAGGTATCCTGAGCGGGGAGTAATTGGGCGAACATCAGGCATGTTATTGCCAGAAGCATCTTTTTCATAGGTAATGGTTTTGTCAGGGGATTGTCGGAGAGAGTATGGAAGGTATTACTTTTCCCGTTGATTTATCTCGTCTCTAATCTGTGAAGCCTTTTCATAGTCCTCCTGTTGAATGGCTTCGTTGAGTAATTGTTTTAGTTCATCAATTGTTTTTGACTGATATTGGGTACTTGATGTTTTACTTTCTTTTTTCTCAACAGGGGTAATGGAGCTCTCCTCTTTTTTATCGAAGTCGAGCACAATACCAGCCTTTTGGATGATTTCTTCGTAGGTGTAAATCGGGCATCCAAAACGCAGTGCTAAAGCAACGGCATCAGATGTGCGCGAGTCAATATGAAGCTGTTCATTATCGCGACGGCAAACAAGTTCAGAATAAAATATGCCTTCCTCCAGCTTGTAAACAACGACTTCAACGACCTCAATATTAAAAGCTTTTGAAAAATTTAGAAATAAATCATGAGTTAGTGGCCGCGGAGGTTCAAGGCCTTCAAGCTTAATAGCAATCGATTGGGCTTCTACACCACCTATAATAATTGGGATTCTGCGCTCACCATCTTCTTCAGCAAGTACGAGTGCATAAGCACCAGATTGGGTTTGACTGTATGATAAACCAAGAATATTTAGCTTGATCTTTTTTTTACTCATAATCGCTTCTTAAAGTGATCGGCTCTTTTGGCAATTAAGCCCTTTAAAAGAGGGTATTTGTGTTAGTTACTGTATCAAACAAATATAGTAATTACTTTTTAACATTCAGGGTGTGTAAGTGTTTTTAAACGAGTGTATGACCAATGGTTGGGCTTAAAAAACTAATTTTCAGTATGGATAAACAATTTTTATTTGTGTTAAAAAGTAATTTTATATACTTTTGCACTCCATTGAATCCTGTGGGGTAGAAAAAGTGGCTTTATAGAACAGGCCCACCTCCTGGAGAAAACCATAAAAATTGGTGACATGTACGCAATTGTTGACATTGCTGGACAGCAATTTAAAGTTGAGAAAGAAAGAAAAATCTTTGTGCATCGATTGAGTGCCGAGGAAGGTGCTACAGTTGAATTTGAAAAAGTACTTTTAACAGACAATGAGGGTGACGTAAAAATCGGCGCTCCTGTTTTAGAAGGTGCTAAAGTAACTGCAAAAGTTTTATCACACGTAAAAGGTGATAAAGTAATTGTTTTCAAAAAGAAAAGAAGAAAAGGTTACAAGAAGAAGAACGGACATCGTCAGTGCTTCACTCAAATTCAAATTGAAGAAATCGTAGGTTAAAAAACTCAAAAAATTAGAATAAGATGGCACATAAGAAAGGCGTCGGTAGTTCGAAGAACGGTAGAGAGTCGGAAAGTAAACGACTCGGCGTAAAAATTTATGGCGGTCAGGCTGCCAAAGCTGGAAACATCCTTGTTAGACAACGAGGAACTCAGCACCACCCGGGCGAAAATGTTGGTATGGGTAAAGACCACACCTTGTTCGCATTGATTAATGGTACTGTAGCTTTCCGCAAGAGAAAAGACAACAAATCTTATGTATCGGTAGTTCCTTTTACTGCTGAATAATAAGATTACAGAAAGCACTATTAAATCTCCTGATTTTATTACTTTCGTAATAATTTCAGGAGATTTTTTTTACTCGAAAACAAGATAAGATCATGTTGACTCTAAAATTCATTCAGGATAATAAAGAGCTAGTCGTTGAACGATTGAAAATAAAGAACTTCGACGCATCAGAGATTGTAAATGCAATCATCGATTTAGATAATAAAAGAAAAGCAACTCAGGTTGAAGCAGAATCATTTCAGCAGGAAATGAATGCACTGTCTAAGGAGATTGGTCAACTGTTTAAATCGGGTAAAGCAGAGGAGGCTAATCAGGCTAAAGCGCGTACTGGCGAGTTAAAAGATAAAATCAAGGATCTCAATACTTCATTGGATGAGACTACAGCTCAGCTGAATGAGCAGTTGGTTTCATTACCAAACATTCCTAACGAAATTGTACCTCCCGGAAAAGGAGAAGAAGATAATGTTGAGGTAACAACTGGCGGAGTAATGCCACAACTCGAAGTGAAAGAGCCACACTGGGATCTGATTAAAAAATACGACCTGATTGATTTTGAATTGGGGACTAAGATAACAGGCGCCGGCTTCCCGGTTTACAAGGGTAAGGGTGCTCGATTACAACGTGCATTAATCAACTTTTTTCTGGATGAGGCAGAAAAAGCTGGTTACAACGAGGTGATTCCTCCATTGGTAGTAAATGAAGATTCGGGTTTTGGAACGGGTCAGTTGCCGGATAAAGAAGGGCAGATGTACCATGTGACAGCTGATAACCTGTATTTAATTCCAACAGCTGAAGTGCCGGTCACTAACATCTTCCGCGATGTGATTTTGAAAGCATCAGAAATGCCGGTAAAGCATTGTGCTTATTCGGCTTGTTTCCGCCGCGAGGCTGGTTCATGGGGTGCTCACGTACGTGGATTAAATCGTTTACACCAATTCGATAAGGTAGAAATAGTACAGGTAGCTCATCCTGATCAATCGTATGAGATTTTGGATAAAATGGTGGCTCATGTGCAAACTTTGGTGGAGAAGTTAGAATTGCCTTGGCGTATTCTTCGTTTATGTGGTGGCGATTTAAGTTTCACATCGGCTTTAACCTATGACTTTGAAGTGTATTCAGCCGCACAGGAACGTTGGTTAGAAGTTAGCTCGGTATCTAACTTTGAAAGCTACCAGGCGAATCGTTTAAAGCTTCGTTATAAAGAAGATGGCGAGAAAAAAGCACAATTGGCACATACTTTAAACGGAAGTGCATTGGCATTGCCGCGTATTGTAGCTGCAATCCTTGAAAATAACCAAACGTCTGAAGGAATTCGTGTGCCAAAGGTATTGGTTCCTTATATGAATGGTGTTGAGTTAATCAACTAATTTCATTGATAATATTTACACCTCGACTCCGCTCATTGAGCATGGTCGGGGTTGTTTTTTCTACTGGCTACTGACTAAAAACTACATAACTAAGACGACTATGTACATATTCAACACCACATTTATGATTGAAGATTCACTGGCTGATGAATGGAAGCAGTGGATGCATCGCAACTATATACCAACGATGAAGGATTTGGTGAAGGATATTCGTGTTGAGCTTTACGAGGTGATGGCGGTCGTTGAAGAAGGTAATACCAACTTTTCGTGCCAGATGCAAGTAACCAATCCTGCTAACCTAGATACTATCAATAAATACAACGCTATTCTGATTAATAATGCCAAGGAATCATTCGGAGACAAATGTTTGACATTTAGCTCAATTCTAAACGAAGTGAAGCTTGCCTAAAGAACGCATCATACTCGGCATCGACCCAGGAACAACAGTGATGGGTTATGGCATTATCCGTTCGGTTGGTAATAAGGCCGAAATGATTACAATGGGCGTATTGGAACTTCATAAGTATGGCGATCATTATCTAAAACTACAGAAGATATTTGAGCGTGTTGTCCAATTAGTTGATTCCTATCATCCTGATGAATTGGCTATTGAAGCACCTTTCTACGGTAAAAATGTTCAGTCGATGTTAAAACTTGGACGTGCCCAGGGAGTAGCTATGGCTGCCGCTTTATCGCGATCTGTGCCTATTTTTGAATATGCCCCCTTACGCATTAAACAAGCCATAACTGGTAATGGTCGTGCTTCGAAAGAGCAAGTGGCAATGCTTTTACAGAATCTACTTAAGATACAGGAGCTGCCAAAATACCTGGATGCAACCGATGGTTTAGCGGCTGCATACTGTCACTTTCTTCAAAATCAAAAGGTAAATATCAGTTCCGGTGCAAAAAGCTGGAAAGAGTTTATCAGTAAGAATCCAACGAGGGTTAAGAAGTAAATCAGGTACTACAAATAACAACTTTTAGAAGTCATAAATACTCTTCTCCTTTGGTCTGTTCTTACGCATTTGTTCGTAGTGGTATTTACGTTGTGCTTCAATAAAGATAGGCGTAAAACTCTCGCTTGGAGATGGTGCTGGTGAAATCCTAAGCTGCTGGCTCGGATCAACAACAAAGTAAGCTGGTAAAGCACGAATATTATAATCCAGCGCTACCTTTGGCATAGCTGCATAGTGCAGAAAATCCCAGCGGTATTTATTCTTTTTAACGAGTTCTAATGCCTTCGTTGGATCTTCATCCATAATCACGGTGACGATGGTTAGCTCGCGTCGCAATTGCTTTGAAAGAACGTTTAACAATTGAAGGTCTTGCTTACAGGTATGGTTGTTGGTATGCATAAAATTGAGGTAAACAAATTTACCCTCATAATCGCTCAATGATTTTTCCCGGCCATCCAATCTGTAGAGGGTAAATTGAGGGGCGGCTGTACCTACCCGCAGCCATGTCAGCTGTTTGTATATGCCATGTGCAATATCTTTAATGGAAAGGTTAGCGCTTTTTTCTTTAGCATCTTTGACCAGTCCAATAATATGTTCTTCATCGTACCTGCCTGTGTAAAAAGCATCGTACATGCCCTTAAGTAATACCAACTCTGCAAATATTCGTTTGGCGTATAAAGTATCGCTCTGAAGTGAAGTGGTCAGGGTATCAAACGAACCTGTCGAGCTAAATGTTGATCGAAGGCTGTCGCCATGTGCAGATGAAAAGTAACTTGAGAAAAAGCCTTTGTAAATGGTGTTGAATGACTTTATAAATGAAGGCATGGTGGTGTTAATCACTTCCTCACCAAAAGTCAGATATTCAGCCGTTCGTTTATTACGCTTATAGGCTAATGATCGAAGCTCACCGTAGGCATAATTCTTATAGAGTTTGAAATACGGATTGTTAGAACTGTATAAGCTGTCCAGCTTGTTTTCTATTTTTTTGGCTTTGGAAATATCACTTCGTGTAAAAATGGCTCTGGCGTTCTGATTATACAGATCGGATAAATCCTGATCAAAGCGGGCCATCATCTCATTCAGGGCAAGGGCCTCATCATTTTTAATACCTAATATAACATCCTCAGGCATGAAATAGGGATTGAACCGCTCTGCATCTGTCCGTGGCTTAAATGGCGGCAAAACTAATTCATAAGTCATGCCAGGCTCCAGAAAGATGTCCCCGCGATACTGTCCCATATCAAGACTGGCATGTGTTATTTCCGATATTTCAATGCTTTGCTCAAAATGCCCCTTTTCATCAACCCGGAGCACCATTATATCGGCCGTTGACAAAGAAATAGGATTCACTACTTTCCGCATTACGAGGTTGTAACCTGCGTAATCAGGCGCAACACCCTTTACCGTTACTTGTTGTAAAGGATTTTGTGCGAGCACCGAAAAACAGGAAATAAAGCAGAATGCGGCCAGTATAAAACGCATTTTATAAATATTTTTGGATATTGATCTGAATCGCTTCCGGTAAGAACTGACTGGCATTACCACCATGCTTCACAATGTCGCGAACAATCGAGCTATTCACAGGTGTATGCTCAGGTGTTGTTAACAAGAATACAGAATCGAAACCACTCATTGCTTTATTTACCTGCGCAATAGCACGCTCATATTCAAAATCGGCGGCTGTTCTGATACCACGTAGAATATGTGTACAACCAATTTCTTTAGCAAAATCTACCGTTAAGCCTTCGTATTTGGCAACATCAACACGCTCATCGCCCTCAAAAACATCCCGAATCCATTGCATTCGATCTTCTAAAGGAAAGAAGTCGCGCTTATTTGAATTATATCCAACTGCAATGATGATTTTGTCGAATAAGCTCATGCCCCTGCGTACCACATCTTCGTGCCCAACTGTAAAAGGATCAAATGATCCTGGAAATATTGCTACTTTCATTTTATCGAAATTTCAAGTTATGTCTATCCTAAACAAAGGATTCATAAAATAAGATCGTAAAAATTGAAAAAAACATTCGCTCAAGCAAGTAATCCACTGCTTATCTACCAAAACTTAATTTTTGCAGCTGCAAAGGCCGACATTCTCAGTAAGATAAAGCCATGGCTGAATCTTGAGATATTTGTATCGCCATATTTACGCTCGCGGTAACGAATTGGCAGGTCAACAATCTTAAGATTAAGTTTATAGGCGCCAAATAACAGATCGAAGTCTCCAAAGGGATCAAATTCTCCGAAGAACTTCCGGTTTTTAGCCAGTTTTAAATAGTCTTTGCGAAACATCACTTTGGTGCCGCATAAGGTATCTTTGATTGGTCGTTCAAGTATCCAGCTGAATAATCTGGAGAAGAAATGATTGCCGATGGTATTTAATGTACGCATTGCATTTTTCTCCATCGGGTAGACCAAGCGTACTCCGTTTATGAATTCGCCTTTACCTCTGGTGATTGCATTGTAAAATTTCGGTAAATCTTCAGGTGGTACTGTCAGGTCAGCATCCAGTATCATCAGAATATCACCTTCAGCAGCAGCATAGCCTTTGCGCACAGCATCACCTTTACCTTTGCCATCCTGCTGCATAATTTTAATGCGGTGAGTATCTTTATACTTTTCATTCAGTTTTTGAATGGTCTCCCAGGTGTCATCTGTTGAGTTGCCTTCGACAAAAATGAGTTCGGTGAATTTACCCATCTGAGGGGTTCGTTGAATGGCCGCTTCAATGTTGCCACTTTCATTGCGGGCAGGCACCACAACCGACACCGAATAGCGTTCGTCAACTTCCTGCTGCTTTAATCTTGGTGGGAAAGGACGGGCAAATACAAACTGATTTAAGCCAAACATCTGAAAAAATGGCAAGCGCGAAATGAACCTGTTTAAAAACGTTGATAGCAGTGGAACACGATAAGGGAGATACATGCTTCTGCTGTTTTTATAAGTGTCAAAGTCGGCCAGATAAAGCAGGTTAGCAATGTCACCATTGGATAACCAGTTCTGTTCCGAGCTTTTTTTCTTGATTCGAAGCCACTCTGCAAATTTTATGATTGGTTCCCAAAAGCGGTTATAGTAGGTAACAATGATGCGGGTTTGTTCGTGACAAACATTCTTTAGTTGTTTAAAAACGTGCTCAATATCGTCAATAACACCAACCAGGTTAGAAAGAATAATGATGTCGTAAGTTTCATCAAGCTGGATATTTTCTGCTTCCATCAGTTCAAAGCGAATATCCGGGAATTGTTTTTTAGCCTGACCTAAAATCGGTTCACAAAAGTCGATGCCTGTTTTGACTTTTCCATTCACCGCTGCCAGTAATTCGCCCGAGCCACATCCAATCTCCAATACCGAACTGTCTTCGTGTATGTAATAATTACAGTAGCGAGTGATCGAGTCCCAATAGTACGATCTTCTTTTGCGGTATTTAACCCAGTTATTGGCGCGTGATTCAAAATAGGCTCTTCTTTCTTCGTTTGCTTTCATGTTCCCTTGTGTACAATTTTCCCTTATAAATTTATTTAGCAGCATCATAATTCACCCTGAACAAATAAGCTGGTTCGTCTTTCCCAATTTGGTGTTCCAGCTTAAAAATTTCCGGATATTTCTGCGATACAAAATATAAGTAGCGATGTATGGTATTGATGGTTTGTCCATTGTTGACTGCTGGATTTTTACGCAAACTGGCCATGATAACATGTGTCACGTTTTTATCCTTCAGGCGTTTCAGTAACTGATCCGGGTCATCAGTATCGAACCGGTATATGCCATAGAATTTTTTGCCATCCGCATATATCCGTGCCATATTTGGTTTGCGAACAGCCACAAGTGCCTCTTCCGGTAATTTATCACCAACAAATTCTGCCATCGACAAATAGTGGCGCCAATCATCGGTATAGCCTTTGTATTTATCTCCCTTTATATTGGTGCGTAAAGTTAATAAGTCGGCTTTGTTAAACGATTGGAAGGCTGTTCCTAAGGTGCAGATCAGCACTAAGCCAATCCACAGGCGCTTTGGCCATTTTTCCTTTTGATCATCGGCTATTTGATACAATCCATACAATAGGACGAGGACCATATATGGGACAAATGGTATAATTAAACGATACTGATCCCATAATTTTTGTAAGACTATAAATGTGATGCCCAGCATAGCCGCGACATATATGGCCGTGAACAAGACGTACTTATTTCGTTTAAAAGCTTTGACTAATGCCACTATAAACAAGCCATACAATAGAATTGAGAATAGACCATTGGTTGTTTTTATTGATGCCGCACGCAGGCCTGTCATCTTTAGGAAATGCTTGGAAAGATACAAGTTCGAATTGTCAATGAACCGATGGATAAAGCCAGCAAATGTTTCTTTTCCCTGATCCAATTGGTAAGGATGTTTGTACATGAGTGTGGAGGCTTGGTTGCCATCAAAGAAGCCATTGTTCCAGATGAGGCTTTTCATCAATAGAAAGCCAAACAACAGTAGAATAAAACCACCAGTAACAAGCCCGGCATGTTTATATTTTTTATCAATCAGAAAGAAGATAATAACTGCAACTAAAGCGCCAACCCCTACTGTTCGCGTCAGGTAACCAAGCAAAATAAAGAAGCTAAGAAGCAATAAGTTTTGCCAGTCCATCTCTTTCTTGCTCTCGATAAGCTTAAAAATAAGTGCGAAAATTGGGAGCTGAATTAGAAAAAATAATCCCTCGCTGTAGGTTTGACTCGAAAAATAGACAAAGTAACTGCAAACAGAGATGAGAATTAATGTTGTAAATAATATAGTGTAGGAAACTCTGTTTTTGAAGAATTTGTAAAACAGAATGATCCCTGTAAGAATGGCTGCAAAAGATGATAGTTTTAAGATGCCCAGATTAATACCAAACATCGCTACGAATATTGACAGATACATCGGGTAAATTGGCCCCTGAAACGATGGATAGGTGCCTTCGTTAAGAAAATTTACTGCCCGAATGATATAGGTGCTGTCATCTCCGCCTTCACTGACCCGAAGGTTGAAAAGCAACATCGAAAAGACACTGAAAAGAAATAAAACTGAATAGAATATCCATTTTTCCTTTTGAGTGAGCCAGTTTTCGAGTTTTTGAAAGATTGATTTGTCAGGGTTAAGCTTTTGCTTCATGAGGTTTAAATGTCTTTTTTATGTGACGTATTAACAAATAAAACATTGCCCAGATCACCATAATTAATTAGAATATCCGGATTCTCTTTTACCTGATCCGGGTTAAAGCCTACAATGGTAAGGTCGGCATCAGCACTGTGCTTGGTAATAACCGATTGCTTGGTTTGTTCACCCATCATTGGTAAAAACATAACATTAGAAGGTGAGATTGGCAGTCGTCCTTCCTGTATCAATTCGAGTAGGCGTTTTCTTTGCTTCTCAACCTGGCTTTCAGGGAATGTTGCAAATATCTTAATGACTGTATTACGCCATTCCGGATGTCCTGAAATGATGTAAGCCAATAGGATCATCAAATTAGCGTTGCGGAAATCTTTTGCGCTAATCCAAACATGAATTTCCCGTTTGTATCCAAATCCTTTGTAGGATGAGTTGAGCACACAAACATCAAAACCAGTAGCTTCAAACAATTGGTAATTGTCCAACGCATGCTTCAATGATTCCGGGTTGGTGCGTGAGAATTCAAACAAAATTAGATTATTGCCCTTACCACTGATGCCGGATAATTGGATAACCTGTGCAATGGCCGATGTATAGGAAGGACTGATAATGGTATCCAAATATAATCGGCTTTTACTGCCCTCCGATTGATGGATCAATCGCTTTAATATTTGCTGAGATTCCAGATGCGTGTCTTTGGTTAAGAATCCTTTAATGAAATGAATATATGTACCGAAGCCATGCTTATAGCAAATCCATCGCAACAAGTCGAAAGCAGCCTGGCGTTTAAAAGAATCTTCAGACACACAGATGGCAAATGGTCGCCAATGTGCTTCTTTTTCATCCTTGGTAGCTCGCTGAACAAAGATTTGTATCTGACGGCTAAGCTGGAATACCACGCCTTTAAATAGTTTTTCAAGACCTTGACGCTCCGGATTGGCTATGGTTATAAAATAATAGGTCATAGCCATAAGAACGGTGGCTAGTGCAGCATAGGCCCATTTCATCTGGAACATTAACCAGAAGGATAAGATGGCGCCAATTAAAGAGAAGTACCATCTGTTGTATTTAAAAGTTGGGCGGTAAGATGGATCAGACGCAAAGTGTTCGAGGAAAGAGATCAGACATATAAAGCCATAGGTGATCATGAAAAACATCGATATAATCTCAGCAACAAAATCGACATCCCCGATAATAATGAAAAAGAAGGCGATGAAGATTGTAATAATACTGCCGTTGATAGGTTCATTGTCCGACTCACGTCCTTTGGCCGTCCAATTGTTGAAATTGTCAAATGGTAAAATGCAATCAAATCCAATGGCTTGCAGAGTACGCGGTGCCACCAGTAATGAGCCTATGGCGGAGGACAAACAAGCCGCAGCTAAACCAATTGGAATTATCGGTCCCCAGGCTGATATTTCTGCCATAATAAGTTGATTATCCTGCATAGCTTGTGGTGTTGCAGATGAAGCCAGCTTAAAGGCAACAATGATATAGACGCACATTCCAACTATTGTGGCTAATAATGTCCCACGTGGAATAGCTCGTTTAGGATCTTTCAAGTCACCTGACAATCCCAGTCCGGCAGCGATACCCGTAAAAGCAGGGAAAATAATTGTAAAGACAACAAAGAAGGTGTCGCCATTTTCGATGGTATTATTAAAGGTGAGCAAAATACCTTCCTCCATAGGCTTACCTGCCAAAAAGAATCCGATGGATACAAACAGGAGGACAACCACTCCATAGAGCGCCTTCATACCAATATTTGCCCCGCGGAGAATAACAACCACCGATAATATAGACATTAATACAATTGTCACTATTTTCTTAAAAAGCAAAGGGTCAATTTCAAAAGGAAGATATTCTATAACAGGATCGAAGGCCTCACCAAAAGCAATGATATAAAAGGCTACACTAATGGCTTGCGAGAGATAGAGTGCCAATCCGATGGCTCCTCCAATATTGAGGCCGAAGGAGCGGGAAATAATGTAATATGCTCCACCACCCTGAACTCTTTGATTTGTTGCTATTTCTGCCACAGCAAGCGCTGTAGGAATTGTAACAATGTGGCCGATAACAATAATGGCCAACAGGCCGCCTAAGCCAACATTGGCAATAGCATATCCAAAACGTAAGAATAAAATGGCACCAAGAATTGTGGAGATGGCAGTCATAAAAACAGCCATTGCTCCGAAGCCGGCATTAGGATTTGTTAGTGTTTTCTGCATATTTCAATATCAATTCAAACAAACCTAACATTTTTAATTGTCATGCCCAAACAATTAAATAGTGCTTCAAGTGCTTATTGAGAAGAACCCTAAATTATACTTTGGATTATTACAATTACATTGAGTTGTGTACTTTTGCACAGTTTAAACTATAACTTTATCATCCGTATGAAACAATCTAAACCTCCAATGCACCTGAGTAAACAGGTGATTATTGGTATTCAGTTTTTGTTTGTGGCCTTTGGTGCCACCGTATTGGTTCCGCTTTTGGTGGGTATTGATCCTTCTATCGCATTGTTCTCCGCAGGTGTCGGAACCTTATTATTTCACCTTATTACTAAAGGAAAAGTACCGGTATTTTTAGGAAGTAGTTTTGCTTTTATTGCGCCAATTGTAGAGGCCACCAAACTTTTTGGTTTGGCAGGTACATTATCAGGACTTATAGCAGTGGGAATTGTATACATTGGCGTTTCTGCCCTGATCAAAGTACGCGGATTAAGCTTTATTGAGCACTTGTTTCCGTCGGTTGTGGTTGGGCCTGTAATTATGGTGATTGGGTTATCCCTGGCTTCAGTTGGTGTTGATATGGCAAAAACAGATTGGCTGATTGCTGTTGTATCATTATTGACGGCTATTATTGTGGTGATCTATACAAAGGGACTGATTAAGTTGATTCCTATTTTCTTGGGTATTGTTGCCGGCTATGTTCTTGCCTTGATACTTGGTAAAGTAGATTTCACACCTATTAATGAAGCATCGTGGTTTTCGTTACCTCCATTTGTAATGCCAGAGTGGAGCTGGAAAGCTATTGTATATATGATTCCGGTGGCAATTGCACCACTTATTGAGCATGTGGGTGATATGTACGCCATTGGTGCAGTCGCTGATAAAAACTATGTGAAAGATCCTGGTTTGCACCGTACAATGTTGGGTGATGGTATTGCAACGTCGTTTGCAGCTTTAATTGGTAGTGTGCCAAATACGACCTATTCAGAGGTGACTGGAGCAATCTCTCTGACAAAAATAACTGATCCTAAAGTATTGCGTATTTCTGCAATTACAGCCATTGCATTCTCCTTAATTGGCAAGATCAGTGGATTTCTAAAATCAATTCCACAGTCGGTTTTAGGAGGAATTATGCTATTGTTATTTGGTATGATTGCCAGTGTTGGTATTCGTACCTTGGTAGACTCAAAAGCTGATCTTACTAAGACACGCAATCAGGTGATCGTATCGATAATTCTTACTGTAGGTATTGGTGGCGCAGTCATTGATTTTGGTAATTTCTCATTGGCTGGTATTGGTTTGGCTTCACTGGTTGGTGTGGTTTTAAATCTTTTATTACCTGATAAATCTAAGCCGGTACACATTGAAGACGAACATTAATCGAATTCAAATAAAGACAATAAAAAAATGCGATGCTCATCCTGAACATCGCATTTTTTATAAATGATCGTAAATAATTATCCTACAAAAGCTACAAAAAAGATCAGCAAAGCCAGAGCTAATATGCCTGCTATCAAAAGTCTGGCAAACGCTCCATCCAGCTTCACTTTCATAAATGAGCCAAGTACAATGCAGGCACTTAAGCCAGCTACGCCAATTGCAAGAATGGTATTAACAAAGCCAAGATTCAATTGACTCAATCCCGCAGAAATTAAGGTTAAAACAATAAGGCCTGTTAAAACAAGGGTATAGTACTTTGCTGATTTTATATCTGATTGTTGTTCCATGATTGATCGTATTAGTAAGAAAACTACAGTAAGTAAAACAATGGGAAAACTAATACCCAAATAAGGGTGGCTAAGTGCCAATAGGCTCCCACTTTCTCAATTAAGGCAGGATTTTCTGCTGTGAGCGTATTGTTATTAACTTTCACAGTTCCGTAAGTTAAGTATACAAAACCCATGATGAGATGAAGAGCATGCAGTCCGGTCATAAAGAAATATAAGCCAAAGAATAACACATCACCATGACCTAATCTGGCAAGTTCTTCACTACCCGGAAATAGTCCGAAGTCAACTCGGCCTTTCCATTCGTAATAGCGATTAACCAGAAACATAAAACCTACAAATAAGGTTCCCAACAGCCAGAATAGTGCGGCCATTTTATTGCCTTTTTTAACGGCTATGGTTGAGTAGGCCATAAATAAACTGGCAAAGAGAATAATAATAGTATTCGCCACTCCAGAAGTGATACTCAATTCGTCAGCTGCCAGATTAAAAGCTACCGGGTTTTTGTAGCGATACACACCATACAGCAGAAATAGCCCGGCAAATAACAGTAACTCAATAAAAATAAACAGCCATACACCGCTTAAGGTAGATTCCTTTTTTTGAGAGATGCTCCCAGTCATAGATAATGATTGACTCATAATGATTGTAATTTCGTTTTACAATATGAAATTGTAATCCCTAAAAATTGTAACCTTTAAGGTCACTACGTACATTAACACATAAAGTGGCTTAAGGTTTTGGGTAAGATCAAAACAATCAAAGGTCAAAGAAGTTTACTTAGCTATGATTTTTTAGCCAAGTAGCAGGATACAAGGTGAGAAGTACACAATCAGTTGTGTGATTGAGCTTCCGATTTTATGTGTAGGTAGACTTCTGTCAAAGGACAATAGCGTATTTAGGACTCAATCATTCAAGTCTCTTTACAGTATGCAATAAGCTCCTAATTAGACTAGGCAAAGACAAAAAACAAAGCGAAGACCATTGGAGCGGCAAACAATACTGCATCGAAACGGTCAAGAACACCTCCATGGCCTGGTAGTATGGAGCCTGAGTCTTTTATGCCAACATTCCGTTTTAGCATGGATTCCACCAAGTCGCCGATGGTGCCGAAAATTGACACAATAAGCCCTGCACCCATCCAAACATATAATGATGAGGTATCTGTCAAGGTATGAATAAAGTATGCAGCCACTAATGTAAATATGACACCGCCTATAAAGCCTTCCCAGGTTTTTTTAGGTGAGATGCGCTCAAATAGTTTGTGTTTTCCCATTGTGACTCCTACAAGGTAAGCTCCACTATCATTGCACCACACTAAAACAAAAAAACCGATAAGGATTGACGCCTGAAAGGTGCCGTTAATACATCCCGTAAGGAATAAGAAAGATAATGGCAAGGATACATAAATTGGAATCATTAAGGTTAAAGCGATTCGCTGAAATGGATTTTCCCCACCTTTAAATAATTCATAGACAAAAGGAAGCCAGATCATTGGCATTAGTACGACATACCAGTTGCTTTCGATGATGCCTTGTGTGTCAAGAAATACCAATATCTGAAATGACAGCCCTAATAAGAGTGATGCAAATATGTTGAGGTGACCGTATTTAAGTTCGAGAAGTTTGCGGAGTTCCAACATTCCAAGTACAGCTACCAGCAAACAAACCAAAAAGAATGCAATGGGATGAATAAAAATTGAGCCGGCTACAGCTCCGACAAAAATAATACCTGTTAATACGCGTTGTATGAAATTCTTCATTGAATCGATTTAGTGCGTCAAAGTTAATACATCCGCGCAAAAAAGAAAATTGACTATTTACGAAGTAGAAGGATCAATTCTTTGGGACCATGAGCTCCCATTACAAGCGTTTTTTCGATATCTGCTGTCCGGCTTGGGCCTGTAATAACAGTAGCCTGAGATGGTAAGGATGTACCATACAAGTGCTTAAAATTCTCGATGGCATCCTCAAGATAAGCAACCAACTGTGATGCTTGTGCCACAACAATATGAACCGGAGGAAATACGTTTAATAATCGCCCTGATTCATGAGCCGAACTCACCATGATGGAGCCTGATCGTGCAATTAAGAACTCACATCTGGTGATGCCAACTTCCACATTTCCAAAGTCACTTTCATCAATAGATTCAAAACTGTTTGAGAATTGGTGTTGAAGTTGAGTATCTCGGCATAAAATATTTTTCCAGCCATTTTTACGAATCAACTCTTCTAGTTGCTCCGTAAGCTCAGTGTCATTCTTGCAAATATGAACTTCACCATTTACTTTCTCAAATTCACTGACAAAAGTTTCAAGCAATGGTTGAGGATCGGGGAAAACACGAACGGATCGATCATGTGATTGGATCGATCCGTCTGTATCTTTACTCGCAGCTTTTAACCGACTTAATATACGGTTTTTAGATCGCTGTGATATTTCGTTAAGCTTATTGCTCATTTTTATCTGTTGCAGATTCGTCAGGCGTATTGGCCTGCTCATCTTTTACATCTTCAGCAGTCGTTGTTTCATCGTCATCTTCTTCAATCACATGAGCCGATAACTTACGTTTGCCAAATATCTTCTCTAAATCTTCGGAGAAGATCACCTCTTTATCCAACAACAATTCAGCAAGCTTTGAATGTTTTTCGTGGTTTTCAACCAAAATCTGCTTAGCGCGCTTGTACTGCTCTTCGATTATTGCTTTGACTTCTTCATCAATCATTTCAGAAGTCTTATCGCTGTATGGTTTGCTGAATGAATACTCAGACTGACCCGATGAATCAAAGTAGCTTAAATTACCAATCTTATCGCTCATGCCATAATATGTCACCATAGCATAGGCTTGCTTGGTTACCTTTTCAAGGTCATTTAAAGCACCAGTACTAATCTTACCAAACATGATTTCTTCGGCAGCTCGTCCTCCAAGAGTAGAGCACATTTCATCCAAAATCTGTTCAGTGGTTGTTAATTGTCTTTCTTCAGGCAGATACCAGGCAGCTCCTAAAGCTTTTCCGCGAGGTACAATCGTTACTTTCACCAAAGGGTGTGCATACTCCAGCAACCAACTGATCGTCGCATGACCTGCTTCGTGATAAGCAACGGCTTTCTTCTCGTCTTTAGATATTATTTTGTTCTTTTTCTCAAGACCACCAACGATTCGGTCAACAGCGCTTAAGAAGTCTTCTTTTTCAACAATTTTTTTGTCGTTACGAGCAGCAATTAACGCAGCTTCATTACATACGTTGGCAATATCAGCGCCCGAGAATCCAGGTGTTTGTTTGGCTAAGAAATCACTTTCAACATCATTGCTTAACCTTAATGGACGCAGGTGCACCTCAAAAATTGCTTTACGCTCTTTTAAGTCTGGCAACTCCACATGAATCTGACGGTCGAATCGGCCTGCACGCATTAGTGCGCGGTCAAGAATGTCAGCCCGGTTAGTGGCAGCCAGAATAATTACACCACTGTTGGTTCCAAACCCATCCATTTCTGTCAATAACTGGTTGAGCGTGTTTTCGCGCTCATCATTGGCACCCATGTTAGGGCTTTTGCCACGTGCACGACCAATAGCATCAATCTCATCAATAAAGACGATACACGGTGATTTCTCTTTAGCTTTCTTAAACAGATCACGAACACGACTGGCACCAACACCTACAAACATCTCCACAAAGTCAGAACCTGACATGCTGAAGAATGGAACATTGGCCTCACCTGCTACAGCTTTAGCCAAAAGTGTTTTACCTGTTCCCGGAGGGCCAACTAATAAGGCGCCTTTCGGTATTTTACCACCCAGTTCGGTATATTTTTCCGGTTTTCTCAAGAACTCAACAATCTCTTCCAATTCCTGTTTCGCCTCTTCCAGACCGGCAACATCCTTAAAGTTCACGTTAATGTCTGATTCCTTATCAAACACCTTGGCTCTTGATTTGCCAACATTAAAGATGTTACCCCCACCACCGGCACCACCTTGTGCACCCATACGACGGAAAATAAATATCCAGATGGCGATAATCAATAAGAAAGGCCACATGACAGCTAAGAAGTTACCAAAAATATCAGGTCTTGGCTCATAATCGACAGGAATGTTATCTCCGGTGTCAGCTTCTACCTTAGCTATTTCTGAAGCAAACTGATCAATGGTTGGAAGATTAAATACAAAATGAGGACCTTCAGTCGAAGGACCTGAACTTGTCAGGTTTTCTTTAAATAAATGCTTGTACTTATCAATTTGTTCCTCCTTTATTGTGACTTCAGCAATCATTTCATTATTAACAACGATAATTTCTTCAATATCACCGCTCGTTAATATCTCATTTTTGAATTCGCTATATGAAATTTTATGCGGACCCTGACCAAAATCCATTTGGCTTACCAATAGTAATGCAATGGCAATTAATCCATACGCCCAATACAAATTGAACTTGGGAAATTTCGATTTTTCTTTATCGCTTCCCGGCGTTTTTGGTTTTTCGTTTGACATGCGTTTGCTTGTGTTTAAAATAAATTTTCAATATCGGTACGATCGGCATCGGCCCATAAGCCTTCCAGATTATAAAAGTCTCTTTGGTCTTTATGGAACACATGCACGACTACATCAAAGTAATCTAATAATATCCATAAAGCATTTTCACGACCTTCTATATGGCTTGGTTTATCCCCTAAATGCTCCCGTACATAATCTTCTACCGAATCAGAAATTGCATCAACTTGTGTTGTACTTTCCCCTTCACAGATTACAAAATACTGACAGATAGTGTTATCTAATTTTGACAAGTCCAAGACAGCAATATTTGTGCCTTTCTTCTCCTGAATACCTTCAACAATCGAATCCGCCAGTTGTTTGGCAGAGTAATTCTCTTTATTCATTCGCAATCTTCTCTTATCTGTTGCTTAGTTTGTAGTTATCTCTAATTGGATATTGCATGGTATATAACCTTGTTGCTGATATAAGAAAAACAGTTAATACCACACTTTTGCTCAAAGATACTACTTTTAAAAAATTATAATCACCTATTTTTGCCAAATAGAGAAAACGCAGCTTCATCTGCCATAATTTCATAATAAACTGTAATGATGACATATTCAGCCCCTGAGTTTTTATTTTATGAGCAATGTGCTTCAACAAATGATCAAATGAAAACGTTGCTTAACACGGAAGAACTTGCTGAAAACAGCGTAGTAATAACTGCTCACCAAACCACTGGTCGAGGACAGGTTGGGAATAAGTGGGAGAGTGAGGCCAATAAAAATCTAACATTTAGTTTATTGTTACGCCCCGGGTTCCTGGCTCCTCATTTGCAATTTTATATTTCGAAATGTGTTTCATTAGGTCTTGTTGATCTACTGAAGGAGCATTGTAATGATCAGGTTAGTATTAAATGGCCCAACGATATTTATGTTGGCGATAAGAAAATATGTGGTATCCTGATTGAGAACTCTATTTTAGGAACTCAACTGGATTACTGTGTTGTTGGAATCGGATTAAATATTAATCAGGAAACATTTAAATCGGACGCTCCAAATCCTGTGTCCTTAAAGCAAATTTGCGGTAAGACCTTTGAATTAGATACTCTATTAGAGCAGTTGTTGGATCATATTGAGCAGCGTTACCATCAGTTGGAAATCAGTCGATTTGGATTAATCGATCAGTATTATCAGGAAAACCTTTATCGAAAGGATGGATTCTTCGATTTTAAAGATAAAGATGGTGCATTTAAAGCGTACATTGGTCAGGTAAATGAGATGGGTTTACTGACCTTGATTGACACCGAAGGTAAAAAGCGCGAATATGCCTTCAAAGAAGTCGAGTTCCTGATATGAAATGAATATAGTCAATAGCTTTCAGTTATCAGTATTGTATCTAATACTGATGATTGGCTATCGCCTCACTTAGTACCTCCAAAAACTTCTTGATTGGTTTACTGGCCACCATCTTAATCATCGGATTCATATCGGCTTTAATGGTCAGCTTAACACGCGTATCGTTCTCGGCCATTTCTTTTAGTTGAATCCATAAGAAGAAATTAAATGGAGTTTTTCCTTCAGCGGTATATTTAATGACCTTAGGTAATTCTTTGTCAACAATACGTAAGCCAACTTCACCAACCGGGTCAATCGTAAAACGACAACTATCGCCAAAAGATTGCCAGTTTTGGATCTTATCCTTTGGTATTACTTCACCAAAATGGTCAAAATCGGCTAAAAAATTAAACATCTTTTCAGCCGGATACTCCGCTTTTTTAATGTCACTTTCGAAAGTTGTCATACTATTGATAGATGTATAGATTGTTAAAATCCAGAGGTTAGATGATTTTCACCAAACCGAATTATCAGGCTCGCATCTTAATCTGCAGCTCTGCTATTAAGCTACGGTCCCTGGTAAACAAAAGAGCAAGCCCGAAAGTGGCCTGCTCCGAAATAATATTTTGAGCTATCAGCTGATAGCCGTTTATTTGTTCCAGTTTGCAGGATCTTTACGCCATTCTTGTAAAGTCGCTACATCATCTGCCGATACATAACCTGATTCGCTTGCAAATGGAATCATCTCCTGGTAGGAGCTTAAAGTGGTTAACTCCACATTAGCTTCTTTAAATGCTTCAGTAGCCACACCAAAACCATAGGTAAAAATAGCAAACATACCTAACACCTCAGCCCCAGCTTCGCGCAAGGCTGCAACGGCTTTTAAACTACTACCTCCTGTAGAAATCAAATCTTCGATCACTACTACTTTCTGTCCAGGTTTTAACTCACCTTCAATCAGGTTGGTTAGTCCATGTCCTTTGGCAGCTGAGCGTACATATACAAAAGGTTTGTCGATGGCTTCCGAAACCAAAGCTCCTTGAGCAATAGCACCGGTTGCTACTCCTGCAATCACTTCTACATCAGGATATTTTTCAAGCACTAAACGTGCAAATGCTTCCTTAATAGATGTTCTTACCTCTGGGTAAGCTAAGGTCTTACGGTTATCACAATAGATAGGCGATTTCCACCCTGATGCCCATGTAAACGGGCTTGCAGGTTGCAATTTTATTGCCTTAATTTGCAACAGCTGTTTGGCTACGATTTCTGCTAATTTTTCCATACCGCAAATGTATAAAGTTTTTTTCAAGGATAGAACTCTTTTTTTGACTGATAAGTTGGAGCAGGACTTGTCTTTAAACTTTGATGCTCTGCATAAATTTACCTCTCACCACGAACTAATTCATTTTATAAATATATTTGAGTCAAATGACAACCTAAAGGAGGGGTTCATCTATGGTCGTAAAGCAGATATTCTTCTGGATGCACTAAAAAAGTGTTTTCAGTTTGTGACGGCTGCCGGCGGGTTGGTCATTAATCCTCGTAATGAACTTTTAATTATTCATCGTCTTGGCGTATATGATCTGCCAAAGGGAAAGAGTGAGAAAGATGAAACGTTTAGAGCGACAGCGCTTCGGGAAGTGGAAGAAGAGTGTGGCTTAACTGATCTGGTTATTCGTCATCCATTGGTATCAACCTTTCACACCTATCAACAAAATGGAATATCTTACTTAAAGGAAACGGCCTGGTTTTTTATGGATTACTTCGGTTTTGATACACCTAAGCCCCAGCTGGAAGAAAATATAAAAAGTGCCGAGTGGATGCATCAGGATCAATTACCACTCATCATTAATAATACATATCCATCCATTGTTGAGGTCTTGCAAAAAGCAGGTTATCTTGATTAGTAGTTAGTTGTAAGTCAGAAGGCAGTAGTTTTTTCTAATAATTTGACATTAAGTTTTAAATAAAACTGAGCCTTACATTCACGATACTTTAATGTATCATTGATTAACTGCATATTCCGCTGAAAGC